>CAJJNI010000234.1 GCA_905193085.1 uncultured Lachnospiraceae bacterium
GATTCTTCAGGATTCATACCAAGCACCCTGCCGCGTCGTTTATTCAAATCACCCATAATATCACCTGTATAAACATCAGGTACGACTACTTTTAAATGGACTATCGGCTCAAGCAAAACAGGTGAAGCCTCCATAATTCCTTTTTTAAATGCCATAAGTGCGGCTGTCTTAAATGCCATTTCAGATGAATCTACAGAATGATACGAACCATCAACAAGGATTGCCTTGATTCCGACAACAGGATAAGCTGCAAGAGGTCCTTTTTTAACACCTTCCTGAATACCTTTTTCAACAGCAGGGAAAAAATTCTTAGGCACTGCACCGCCTACTACTCTTTCTTCAAAAACATATGCTTCATCCGTATTGCCAAGAGGTTCAAAAACCATCAGAACATCACCGTACTGACCATGTCCTCCGGATTGTTTTTTATATTTTCCCTGTACCTTTGCACTCTTTTTAATTGTCTCTCTGAAAGCAACTTTTGGTCTGCTAAGCTCTACTTCTACTTTATATTGATTTGCAAGCTTACTTGCAATAACTTCAAGATGCATATCGCCCATTCCATAAAGAAGAAGCTGGTGATTTTCTCTGTCATTTTCAATCCGCATCGTCAAATCTTCATGCATCATTTTTGAAAATGCCTGTGAAATTTTATCCTCATCACCTTTATTTTTTGCCTTATATCTCATATATGTATATGGTTTTGATATCTCTGCTTTTTCGTACACAACAGCATTTTCTTTCGTGCAGACTGTATCTCCTGTCCTTGCTTTTGAAAGCTTTGCAATTGCACATATATCTCCCGGATATGCTTCTTTTATTTCTATAGGCTTATTTCCACGGAGTACATACAACTTATTAATTTTCTCATTGCTGTCTTTATCTTCATTATATATTGTCGCATCATTCCTTAAAATACCTGTACAGACTTTAACAAATGAATATTTACCGATAAACGGGTCTACTATCGTCTTGAAAATATAACCGGTCATAGCCTGATTTTCATCATAGTTTCCTTCAAAAATATCTCCGTCATCAACCTTTGTACCAACAAACTGTTTTCTTTCAGGTGCCGGCAGATATTTAATTATATCATTTATAAGATTGAATACACCGCGAAGTTCAACTGCAGAACCCATTGTTACAGGCACCATTGTTCCTTCACATACATTTTCACGAAGTGCATTTTTAATCTCTTCCTCTGTAAATTCTTCGCCCTCAAAATAACGGTTCATGTATTCTTCGCTTGCCTCTGCTACCGCTTCCATCAATGCTTCTCTGCAAATCTGTAAATTAGGCATTGAATAATCAGGAATCTCACAGTCTTCTGCCTCGGAACTGCCTCCAAGCCAGCGGCGTCCTGCCATCTTAACAACATTAACATATCCGATTAATCTTTCATGCTCTCTGATAGGCAGATGAAATGGGGCTATTCTTTTACCATAAAGCTCTGTTAATTTTTCAACTACTTCACGAAAACTTGCATTGTCTATATCCATTTCAGTGACAAACACCATTCTCGGAAGATTATATTTTTCACAAAGCTCCCAGGCTTTCTGTGTTCCGACTTCAACCCCTGCTTTACCTGATACTACAATTATAGCAGCATCTGCTGCACTGACAGCTTCTTCAACTTCCCCGACAAAATCAAAATACCCCGGTGTATCAAATACATTAATCTTATAACCTTCCCACTCAACAGGAATAAGCGATGTTCCTATCGAAAAGCCGCGCTTTATTTCTTCTTTATCAAAATCACTGATTGTGTTTCCGGTTGCAACCTTGCCTGCTCTTGTAATAATTCCGGCCTGTAAAGCTATAGCCTCTGCAAGACTCGTTTTACCACAGCCCCCATGTCCGAGCAAAACAACATTTCTTATTTGTGATGTTTTATAAGTATTCATGGCATATTCCTCCTGTAAAATTATTCGTGTCTATTTAGCAACTCATAATAATATTGTACTAAATTTTTATTGATTTTACAAGTTTTTTATGCACTTTTTACACATTTTATATTATCTCACATGAAAACCTCTCTCTGATTCATCAACCGGGATTTCACGATAATTCATTCTGTCAATTCTTATATAATTTCCTTTGTTTATTATTTTTAACATTTCATTTATCTGTCCGGCAGTACCCTGCGCTTCCATCAAAACAGAACCGTCCCATTCATTTTTCACCCAGCCTGTAACACGACAGCCTGACGCCGCATATTTAGCCCGGTATCTGAAACCAACACCCTGAACTGCACCCTCAAATCTTATTTCCTTACGAATAACTTTATAATTATCTGACATAACAACTAAACAAGGCTATTTCAAATATTATTTATTTCAGCCTGTACCTCCTTAATACAATTATGTACTTTTATTTTCATTTGATTATATAATAAATCTAAGACAATTACCATATTTAATATAGTAATAAAATTTTACTAAACTTACCACTACTTATTACTTTAAATATTATTTAATTTTTTCTTGCCTGTCATTATTTAAAATGCTATAATCTGTAGAATGCAGCTTGTGGTGATATATTTTAAACTACAAATGTGCAACCAAACAAAAATGTACAAAAATAATCTCGTTTTATGTGCATGTGCAATATTTTAAATTTGCTCATTTATAGTTATAAAGTCAAAATTTTATACTTATAAAAAGATGTAACATTTTACATATGAAAAATACTGAATCAGGAGAAAAACAATGAAAGAAAATATGACTAAAGGAAACCCGCTTTCCATTATTTTGCGATTTACGATACCTTTATTTATAGGTAATTTATTTCAGCAGATTTATAATACAATTGATACTATGATAGTAGGACAGTATCTTGGAAAAAATGCTCTTGCAGCAGTAGGTTCAACAGGTACTCTGATGTTTATGATAATAGGTCTTGCACTCGGACTATGCACAGGTTTTACGGTGTTAACTTCACAGAAATTTGGCGAAGGAAATGAATCTGAAACCAGACAAAGCGTTGCCAACGGAACACTTCTTTCTATTATTATAATTATAGTGATGACCGCATTGTCATTAGTGCTTCTTCCAACACTTTTACACCTTATGAATACCCCGGAAGATATTTATGATGACGCTTATACTTATATAAAAATTATATGCATTGGTATTTTTGCAAATGTAGCCTATAATTACCTTGCTTCATGCTTAAGAGCTATAGGAAACAGCAAACTACCTTTATACACACTTGTTTTTTCAGCAATTTTAAATATAATTCTCGATTTATTTTTCATTAGAAATTTAAATATGGGAGTTGCCGGAGCTGCTCTTGCAACAGTTATTGCACAGGGAGTTTCTGCACTGATGTGCCTTTTATATATTTTATCAAAAGAACCTCTGCTAAAACCTTCTGCTAAAATGTTTCACTTCCGCAGTGATTTTACAAAAATCCAGCTTGCTGTAGGAATTCCTATGGCACTGCAGTTTGGTATTACAGGTTCAGGAACTGTCATAATGCAGTCAGCAATTAATTTATTTGGTGCTACTGCTGTTGCTGCTTATTCAGCTTCAAGCAAAGTAACTAATCTTCTTATGCAGGGAGCAGTTTCACTTGGACAGACTATGGCAACCTATGCCGGTCAGAATTATGGAGCACATGAAATCAAAAGAATCAAACAGGGTGTACGCTGTGCCCTGATTATTGATGTTATTTATTCTGTAGCTGCATATATACTTGTAAATGCAGGACTTCCTTTATTTATGAAGCTTTTCTTCAATGCAGACACAGACATGACAGAAATGATGCGCTATGCAAGGCAGTATATTTCAATCTGCACAGCATTCTATATCC
>CAJJNI010000235.1 GCA_905193085.1 uncultured Lachnospiraceae bacterium
TATGAGTAATATAGGATTTATCGGCGCTGGAAACATGGGATATGCAATGTTAAAAGGAATGATGAAGGTATTTGATAAATCAGAACTTTTGTTCACTGCAAAGACAGAAAACACTCTAAAGAGAGTGAGCGAAGAGACAGGAATTGTGTATGCGCAGAGTAATGCAGAATGTGCCAATGCCGCCAAATATGTAATACTTGCAGTAAAACCGCAGTATTATGATGCGGTCTTAAAAAATATACAGTATGCAGTTACAAGTGAGAGCGTAATTATTTCGCTTGCGCCAGGAATCAGTATAGAAGACTTAAAGAAAAGACTTGGCAGTGACAAACGATTTGTAAGAGCAATGCCGAACACACCTGCACTTTTAGGCTGTGGAATGACAGGAATAAGCTATAACAGCGAAGAATTTACATTTGAAGAAAAAGATGTAATAGACAAAATTTTCAGTTCATTTGGAAAATACAGTGTAGTTGAGGAAAGACTTATGAATGCAGTTGTATGTGCAAGCGGAAGTTCTCCTGCATATGTCTACATGTTTATTGAAGCACTTGCAGACGGAGTTGTTAGATATGGAATGCCAAGAGATAAGGCATACGAATTTGTTGCACAGACAGTAAGTGGAGCTGCGCAGATGGTTCTTCAGACAAAAGAACACCCGGCAGTTTTAAAGGATAAAGTATGTTCTCCTGGAGGAACAACAATAGCCGGTGTTGCAGCATTAGAAGAAAACGGTTTCAGAAATGCGCTCATTAAAGCGACAGAAGAATGTTTTAAAAAATCATCAGGAATAAGATAGGTGAGAGAGTATGGCAGAAAAGGTAGAAAGATTAAAGCGTGAATTAAAATATAAAGGTCATATCATTGATATGTATGCCGATACCGTAAAAGTATCAAATGGAAATGTTGCACAGTGGGATTTTATCGGACATAAGGGTGCTGCAGCTGTTGTGCCTGTTCTTGAAGACGGAAGAATACTTATGGTTAAGCAGTACAGAAATGCGCTTGACAGATTTACAATTGAAGTTCCGGCAGGTGGAAGAGATGGTGTTGATGAACCGATGATTACATGCGCTAAAAGGGAGCTTGAAGAAGAGACAGGATATGTTACCGATGATTTGGAATTTTTAATAAGCATTAGAACAACCGTTGCATTCTGCAATGAATTAATAGATGTATTTGTTGCAAAAAATTTAAAGAAAACCGCCCAGCATCTTGATGAAGATGAATCTATAGATATAATTCCATTTACCGTAGACGAATTATGCGACAGGATATATAATGGTGAAATTCAGGACGGAAAAACAATTTCTGCCATAATGGCATATAAAAATAAATATGATGTCAGTGTCAATTAAAAAATAAAGCAGTAATATTTAATCTGGCATGTCATATAAATAGTGATAAATATAAAGCAGTGTTACTGTGTTTAGAAGGAAGTTTTATATGCTGAAAAAACTGCTTTCAGATAATCTATTTAAAAGATATGCCATTTTAATTATTGTTGGAATTTTTGCGGGCTGTGTAATATGCCGGTTTGTAAGTAAAGAGGTATTAGAGCAGAATACCGGTATTTTGGAATGGGCAGAAATAATAAAAAACAGCAGCATAAAAAGGTACAACATTTTGACTATGCTTGTCGAAAGAAGATTTGTTCTGTTTATCATAATTGCGGCTTTGGGTTTGACAAGTGCCGGAAAATGCATTATAAATTTATTTCTGCTCACTTTTGGTGCAGGTATTGGAAGTTTTGTGTCTTCGTTTTTAAGACTTTGCGGAGTCAAAGCAATACCGGTAGTTTTGTGTTTCTTTCTGCCACATTACATATTATATATACCTGCATTTGCAATATTATACTATAACATATGCAGGCTGAATGCATCTGTCAGTTGGAAAAATAAAGAGTTTCGCATGAAAAGCAGCCGGATAATAAAAAATCCTGTCGTTGAATATATAATAGGTGTTCTGGCATGTTTTTTCTTAATTATGCTTGGAATTGTACTTGAAACATACATCAATTCATTCCTCTTAAAAAGAAGTATAATTATTTTATAGTAGTTTGATAATTATCTGTCAGTCAGAAGCATCATGCCTGTATGAATGTTGTGGACTGACAGTTTTTGTAATATATTTGTAATATATATTGTTTGTTATTATTGATTTTTAATAAATTATTCTGTATAATGTCACTATAAATTTTTGAGAGACAATAATATGAAGCGAAATTGAGGAAAGAAAAATGGAACACGAACTGGAGAAATTTATTAAATATATTAAAAATGAAAAGCATATGTCTGTAAATACAGAACTTTCGTACACAAGAGACCTTAAGAAGCTTTGCCAGTTTGAACAGAAAAATGGTGTGTTAAATGCAGCACAGCTTACATCAACTAATTTAACATCATTTATATTAGATATGGAACAAAAAGGATTTTCTCCCGCAACTATTTCAAGAACAATAGCTTCTGTGAAAGCTTTTGTTACATTCCTTGTAAAAGAAGGCAAATTAAAAGAAGATATTTCAGTTGTTTTAAAAGCTCCTAAATTAGAGAGGAAACAGCATCAACATATATCAGAAGAAGAAATCGAAAAACTCCTTTCACAGCCTGATACAAATACACCGAAAGGAATGAGGGACAGAGCAATGTTAGAGCTGCTTTATTCAGCCGGAATAAGAGTTACGCAGCTTATAGAACTTAATGTTGAAGATGTGAATCTCAAGCTGGGGTTTGTTAAATGCGACCAAAGAAGCATACCGCTTAACGCAGAGGCTTTAAATGCAGTTTCTGATTATATCGGTAAAGCAAGACATTCATTTTTAAAGCTTGAAGATAACTCGCTGCTTTTCTACAATTGTTCAGGTTCTGCGATGAGCCGTCAGGGGTTTTGGAAAATGTTAAAAGGATATGCGAATCAGGCAGAAATTGAGTCAGAGATTACACCGCATACAATCAGAAGTGCTGTAAATTAACAGTTGTGCCGGATTTATGTCCGGCATTTTTCATATTACGCAGGCAATAAGCCAGAAGAACTTGAGAAACATATTTGGCGATTGCCGCAACAGGAGATGTTTTATCATGGAAAAAACAGAAAAATATGAAGTTGAAGGTTTTTTGTTTGAGACAAAAGAAGAAGCTGAGCTTGCCAGAAAAGAAGCTGATGCAATAAGGTATTTGAAAAAAATGAATAATATGAAAAATCCTAAAGTAATGTATCAGGTTTATGAAAAAATGATTTCACAGAAATTATTTGTTACGCCAATCGGCAGAGAATATTTGAAAAATTTACAAAGACAGCTTCTTGGCAGATATGAAAAAAAAGATATTCCTTCAATACCTGTCATCAACGCTGACTGTGATAAAGATGTTTCATATATAAACAGCAGGAAGAAAATGCTGCAATTTGATGATGTTGGAAATTATTACACTAAAAAAATCAGGCTTTTGAAAGTTATTATATTAATGCTCGTTGCTGCACTGGGGTTTATGATATTCCTCGCTGCGACTACAAAGAGTGCTCATATTTTAAATTACGAAAAGAGTCTGGTAAATCGTTATGAGCAATGGGAACAGGAACTTGATGAGCGTGAACAGAAGTTAAATGATGAAACTAAATAATATATTTTCACATATTTAACATAAATTAGATTTATAATTATTTTTAAGCTAAACGGATATTTGCATCCTTAACAGGATTTGGTTTATCTGTTTAAAATAATATAAAGGTCGTGATAAAATGGATAAGGTAAAGATTTTAGTTGTAGATGATGAAAGCAGAATGAGAAAGCTTGTAAAAGACTTCCTC
>CAJJNI010000236.1 GCA_905193085.1 uncultured Lachnospiraceae bacterium
GTAATAGGAAGAAATGAAAGCCTGATAAATTTCCTGCTGTGGGAAATTAGAGAGTTTAATATTACATCAGAAGAAGTGTTTGGACAACTGACTTCTCCGTCATTTGACCCGTTTTTAAGAGATATTTTAGTTCCACTTATATCCGGTGCATCAATAGTATTACGGGAAAATGATAATATAATATTTTATCCGGAAAAGTTTTTCAGATGGTGTCGCAGTAACAATGTAAATGTACTGCATATCACGCCCGGACTTCTTAATTCTCTGTGTTGCAGAAAAAAGGAAGCTGAAAATGAATTTAAGTTGTTGTCACAGGAAGAAATGACAGGCAGATAAAAATTAATGGAATAAGGGTTGAATTAGATGAAGTTGAAGCTGTGATGCTTGGTGAGGAAAATATTGTTGAAGCTGCGGTTATATTTAATGATGGCAGATTAGAGGCTTTCTATGTTGGAGATGTGCAGGTGAGCGGTTTAAAGCGTTACATGAGCCAGTATTTAATTAAAAGCTGTATACCAGTCAGATTTACTCAATTAATGTACATGCCACTTAATATTAATGGTAAGAAAGATTACAAAACATTGAAAAATTTAAATAATTTGAAATAAAATCAACATATAGTCTGGATTATGTTGTATAATTATATTCTATATGAGCAAATAGCAAAGCAGCTTGCGAATATCTTTGACGATAGTGAATGGAGAAATGTAAATGGAAATAAGAGCATGTGTATTTGATTATGGGAATACATTGGCGCGGGAAAAGGGGTTTGACTGTCTTGCGGGAATGCGCAATATTATGACAGAGGTTATTGAAAATCCGTATAATGTAACTGCTGAACAACTGGTTGAGTTATCAGAGCAATTAGATGATTATATGGGAAGGCGTGAGGGGTATATTAAAAAGTTCGGGACGGTAGAATATCCTGAAATGATTTCGTTGAAATATATTTTTGATTATTATGGTTTAAAGTTTAGTACCTCTTTGGAAGAAATAGAATATATGTTCTGGGAGGGCTGTACCGAATCAGAAGAATTTGCAGATACTACACTTATGTTAAAAAAATTGCAGGAGAATAATATTGCACTTGCTGTTGTAAGTAATAATTCTTTCAGCAGTTATTCGCTTGAGCGGCGGTTAAATGTTCTTTTTCCTGAAATTAAATTTGATTATATTTATTCGTCAGCCACATGTGCATTCAGAAAACCTGATATATTCGTATACCGGCTTATCGAAAGAAAGCTTGAAATTGAGAGCGATAAAATTATATTTATTGGAGACAGAAAGGATACGGATATAGAAGGTGCAAATGATGCAGGGTTTAAATCGCTAAAGATTGGCAGTGACAAATCAGATGACAGTAAGGAAGGTGTAATCGAGAGCTGGAAGGAATTTTTAAATCAGGTAGAAATTACAGATGGCTGTATATATGTAGATTTTACTTGAAAAATTGACTATATTTTGATAAGCTATTATAGATAGAAATTTTCAAAAGCAGACAGGAGGACACAATGATTAAGTTATATGATAACGGAGTTTATCTCGTTAACGGAAACGAGATTATAGAAGATGACAATCAGGCAGCAGCAAAGCTTAATGCTGAAGTTGGAAATGCAGTTTCTAAAGAAGATGCCGCTAAGAACACAATGGCATATAACATTTTGAAAGAGCATAATACATCAGGTAATATGGAGAAGCTTCAGATTAAATTTGATAAGATGACTTCTCATGATATTACATTTGTAGGAATTATACAGACCGCAAGAGCAAGCGGACTTGAGAAATTCCCAATTCCTTATGTACTTACTAACTGCCATAACAGTCTTTGTGCTGTTGGCGGTACAATTAATGAAGATGACCACATGTTTGGACTTAGCTGTGCAAAGAAGTACGGCGGTGTATATGTTCCTCCTCATCAGGCTGTTATTCATCAGTTTGCAAGAGAGATGCTTGCAGGCGGTGGTAAGATGATACTTGGTTCAGACAGTCATACCCGTTATGGTGCTTTAGGTACAATGGCTATGGGTGAAGGTGGTCCGGAACTTGTAAAACAGCTTCTTAATCAGACTTATGATATTAATATGCCTGGAGTTGTAGCAGTTTATCTTAAAGGCACTCCGGTAAAAGGTGTTGGTCCTCAGGACGTGGCTCTGGCTATAATTGGAGAAGTATTTGATAAAGGTTATGTTAAGAATAAAGTAATGGAATTTGTCGGACCGGGTGTTTCAGAGTTAAGCGTTGACTTCCGTATTGGTGTTGATGTAATGACAACAGAGACAACATGTCTTTCTTCAATCTGGAGAACCGATGATAAAGTAAAAGAGTTTTACGATATTCACGGAAGAGTTGAAGAATTTAAAGAGTTAAATCCAGGCAGTGTAGCTTATTATGATGGAATGATAGAGATAGATTTATCAACAATCAAGCCTATGATTGCAATGCCATTCCATCCAAGCAACACATATACAATAGAAGAATTAAATGCAAATCTTCTTGACATTCTTGAAGATTGTGAGAAGAGAGCACAGGTAAGCTTTGACGGACAGGTTGATTTGGACTTAAAGAGCAAAGTGCGCAATGGTAAATTATATGTAGACCAGGGTATTATTGCCGGTTGTGCCGGTGGTGGTTTTGAAAATATCTGTGATGCAGCAGATATTCTTGATGGCAAATTTATCGGTGCAGATGAATTTACATTGAGTGTATATCCTGCAAGTACACCAATTTATATGGAACTTGCCAAGAATGGTAATCTTGCAAAACTTATCGAGAGTGGTGCGATTGTTAAGACTGCATTCTGTGGTCCGTGTTTTGGTGCCGGAGATACACCTGCTAATAATGCATTCAGTATTCGTCATTCAACAAGAAACTTCCCTAACCGTGAAGGTTCTAAGGTTCAGAATGGACAGGTTGCATCAGTTGCTCTTATGGACGCACGTTCAATCGCAGCAACAGCAGCAAATAAGGGATATTTAACAGCAGCAACAGATTTAGATGTTGAATATAAAGGACCTAAATATCATTTTGATAAATCAATTTATGCAAACAGAGTATTTGACAGCAAGGGTGTAGCTGACCCGTCTGTTGAAATTAAGTTCGGACCAAATATCAAGGACTGGCCGGAAATGTCAGAACTTCCTGAAAATCTTATGCTTAAGGTTGTTTCAGAGATTCATGACCCTGTAACAACAACAGATGAACTTATCCCTTCAGGAGAGACATCTTCATACCGTTCAAATCCTATAGGACTTGCAGAGTTTGCACTTTCAAGAAAAGACCCTGCATATGTAGGCCGTGCAAAAGAAGTTCAGAAGGCTGAGAAAGCAAGACTTGCAGGAAAATGCATGGGAGAAGCTTTACCTGAATTAAAAGTTGTAGTTCATAAAGTTAAAGAGACATATCCGGATGTATGTAAAGACAACATGGGTGTCGGAAGTACAATTTTTGCAGTTAAACCAGGTGATGGTTCAGCAAGAGAGCAGGCTGCTTCATGTCAGAAAGTTCTCGGCGGCTGGGCTAACATTGCTAATGAATATGCTACAAAGAGATACCGTTCCAATCTTATTAACTGGGGTATGCTTCCATTCATAATTGATGAGGGCGAGCTTCCATTCAAGAACGGAGATTATATCTTCATACCTGAGATTCGCAAAGCAATCGAAGATAAAGCAAGAGAAATAAAAGCATTTGTAGTGAAAGAGGATTCAATGAAAGAATTTACATTGAAGCTTGACGAACTTACAGATGATGAAAGACAGATTATCTTAGATGGTTGTCTTATCAACTTTAACAGAGTT
>CAJJNI010000237.1 GCA_905193085.1 uncultured Lachnospiraceae bacterium
GTTTCGACAGGGGCACTTACCTGTCCGTCAGTAAGATTAAATGCAGCTTTTTCAAAAGCGGCTTCTGTTTCATCGCGGCCAATATTCATTGTGATGGTCTGTTTGTCTGAATTTTCTTTTGCGAGGTTTTCAAAATCCTCACCCGCATTTATTTTTTCAATTACAGAAGCAATTTTAGCATTCAAATTACTTTTTTCTTCTTCCGACAGAGAAACCTGCTTTCCATCATCATCAGTCTTCTTTGTTGAGAAAAATATATACTGCAAAGAAATAATTCTTGCTTCATCATCACTTATCTCTGAATCTACTGAATCTATCATTTTCTGATAAAACTTATTTGCAAGACAATACTGCTTGTAAACATTTTCTACATCTGATTTTTCCAAATCATATTTTTTTAAAAGCTCATCACCGGCACTGTTATAGTAATCGTCTGATGCATTTTTAACTGCATCAATTTCTTCTTTGCTGAGTGTTATACCATCTTTTGTTGCCAGAGATGATAACGCTGTTAGCTGTGAGAGCTGCTTAACAGCCTGTTGTTTTACATATGTTCCGATTGAACTTCCGGCAAACTCCCTGTCCCAGTTTCCTGCCCCGAAAAGTCCTGTATATTCTCTTTGAAGATTAAGCAGTATTACATCTGCTGATTTCATTGAACACACCGTTTTATCTATCTTAAACAGCTCGTTTTTTGTAAGGCCTGTTGTAAAGGCAATCTCTTTCTTCCCACAGCCACTAAAAGACACTGTTGCTACTCCAAGCGCAAGTATAACAGCCATACTTTTTTTCATCAATTTGTTTTTCATTATGTCCTCCAGATTATCAGGCTTCTACAATTAAATATCTGCCAGTCTTTTTTAATGGAAAAACTTCAGCCTGGTTTATAATCTCTTCTTCACTCATACCAGCTATATCAGCTCCGTTTTCTTCAAAGTATTTAACAACTTCTTTCTTTGAATCAACGACTACCGCCATTATTTCCTGCAGATATTCTTTTGTCTCTCCCATTGTACGAACAACCGGTTCCTTAAATAATTTAGTCTGATTTTCCAAAAACACCTGTAAACATTCTTTATCAAAATTTTCCATAGTAACATATCCTTTCATCATTTAATAAAATTACAATAATTTTTCAAGTTCCTTAACTACACCGTCATCTTTATAACCCGGAATTACTTTTGTTGCCACTTCCTTGACACAGTCTAATGCATTTTCAACAGCACATGATACGCCTGCCTTTTTAAACATTGAGCAGTCATTTTCATTGTCGCCAAAACACATACATTCTTCCGGCTTAATGCCTGTTATATTCTGTATCTGCTGTACTGCAAAGCCTTTATCAACCGTTAAATCCATAAAATCGACCCACATAGTTCCTGCCATCACAGCTTTGAGTGAATCTTTCCATTTAGGTATAAGTTCCTCTGTTCCTATTCTTCCAATTCCGTCTTCCTTATATAAAGACATTTTAATTATCGGAGATTCGAGTTTTAAAACATCATCAACTACTTTTGTATTATTTTTGTATCCATTTATCAGGAAATCCAAAAATACAGAATCATCATTTTCAACATATATTGCCTCTGGTGTAGAAGCTGTAAGATAACCTCCCTGACTTTCATATTCTCTTAAATTTGCTGTAAGCTTTTCCACTAAATCTCTTTTCATAGGTGATACAGACATAACTGTATCCCTGCATACTACATAAGCACCGTTCTCAGCTATAAAAATCACATCATTTTCTACATCTTTAAAAAGATTCTTAAGACTTGTAAGCTGTCTGCCGCTTGACGCAGCAAAAAGTATACCTTTCTTTTTTAAAAGAGGTATCAGTTCTATCAGACGCTTTGAAACGCTGCTTGTTCCGTCCGGTCCTAATGTACCATCAATATCTGTAATTACAAGCTTTATCATAATTTTTTTTCTATCCTCCAAATCAGACTTTTAACACCTGGCTAATACAATTTTCAACAGTATCTGTAGTTCCATAACAGTTATCCGAAACATTAGGCTGCGCTGTTTCCATTGCATAACTGTATTTCACAACATCAAGCATTTCCAAATCATTATAATTATCTCCAAATGCCATACATTCATCAGGTGATATATTAACATAATTCATTAAATAAGTCATTGCATTTCCCTTATTTACATTCTTATCAATCATGTCAAGCCATTTATATCCTGATGTCACAACAGTGACTTTATCAGACCATTTATTTTTAAAATAATCTGCACAATTATCTATATTGTCTTTTTCATAAACAGATATTTTCAAAAAATCTTCTTCTACTTCTGTAATATCTTTTACTACTTCAACATTATTTTTTACAAAATTACGCATATGCTCTTCATAGCTTATATTTTTAGGTTCAAGATAAGATACATTTTCTCCGGAAAGAAGTATTTCGCAATTGTTCTGTTTTCTTATATCTTTAAGAATCTGTATGCCTAATTGCCTCTCTATTGGCTTTTTGAAAATTATTTTTCCATTATATTCAATTATTGCACCATTTTCAGCTATATAAGCAATATCATCAGCAACAGGTGCAAACAGTCTCTTTAAATTCGGTATCTGTCTGCCGCTTGATGCCACAAATAAAACTCCCTGTTGTTTTAATTTCTTTATCTGTTCTACAATTCTTTCTGAAAGATTTCTGCTTCCATTAAGAAGTAATGTTCCATCTATATCACTTGCAACTAATTTTATCATAAAATTCACCTGCATTATTTTTTTGTTATTTTCTTCAATTCATTATACAAATGACTTATAGGAAGACCGACTACATTATTATAATCACCGTTAATTTTTGGGATAAAGGCAGCAGCCCGTCCCTGTATTCCATAAGCACCTGCTTTATCCATCGGCTCTTTCGTGGCAACATAGTCTGCTATTTCTTCGTCGGTAAGCTCTTTAAAATACACTTCTGTAGTTTCTGCAAAATAAGTCATTTTATCCGCCAAAGTATCTTTATCTGCCTGAGAAATTATACAGACGCCCGTATGTACATAATGTTTCTTACCGCTGAGACTTTTTAACATGCTGACTGCATGTGTTTCATCTTTTGGTTTACCAAGAACGACTCCATCAAGTTCAACAACTGTATCGGCCGCTACAATAATCTGTCCTTTTACTTTTCCTGCAACCTCTTTTGCTTTCTGTACTGCAAGTAAAATAACCTGTCCGGCTGGGAAATCTTTATATTTTTCGTATAATTTTTCATCTATGGCCGGAGAAATCTTTTCTTCACCAACCGCCGGAATACACTCATACTCTATATCAATCTGCTCAAGAAGTTCCTTCCTTCTTGGAGATTTGCTCGCTAAAACTATCTTTTTCATTTCTGCTCCTGATTTATAAACTATAATTTAAACTACTAATTAAAGCATTTTTTTATCATTCCTATTATATTATTTTTATTAATAAAAAACAAGTTTTTTTCTTTCCATTTTCTGCATTTAATGGTATAATAGATATAATTATTTTTTTAAGGAGAAGGCTATGAAAAATAACATGAACATTTTCAGGCAGTATTTTTTCGCCATAACTAATCCGAAAAAATACTCAGAAATGACAAGGCTTGGCGGTGGAAGAGTTTTTCTGTATATGCTGCTGCTTTCAATTGTCACTACATTTATAACACTTGCCGGTCCTGTAACAACATATTTTAAATCAGGCGGTGCAACTAAGGTAATTGATGAATACCTGCCGGAATTTAGGTTAGATAATAATTCGTTTACCACAACGCTTAAATACAACGGTGTATTTGACATGGAC
>CAJJNI010000238.1 GCA_905193085.1 uncultured Lachnospiraceae bacterium
TTTATTTTGATAATCAGACATTGGTTGAAATATTGTGTGAACTGGGACGCTGGTGACATGGTGGTTATCCTACAGAGCCTTCAATGGAAGAGCAGAAAATTCAGGTGACAGATGGTTATAAAAGTGAATCTGAGAAAAATGCGACACAGTATTATACCAATCAGATTTACGAAATGGATTTATTCCTTAAAGAGCTAACAGAGGCTTTGACAAAATATAAGGAGGAGAGTGGAGAAGATGTTATTTTAGTATGTTATGGCGACCATCTCCCGACATTATATTTTGAGGAAGAAGATTTACAGAATAAGAATCAGTACCAGACACAGTATTTTGTATGGAATACTATGGATTTACCTGTTGTAAAAGAAGATATTGAAGCATATCAGCTTTCATCAAGAATAATGGAGAAACTTAGAATTAATGAAGGCGAGATTAATTCATATCATCAGGCTAATAAACAGGAAGCCATTGATAACAATGAGAAATATCTTGAAGATTTACAGGTTTTAGGATATGACATGTTCTATGGTGATAATTATTTCAATGGTGGAGAAAATGTTTATACTGCAACAAATCTCAAATACGGTGTTGAAAATGTAAGTATAAATAATGTTTACCGTGACCAGTCAGATAATGATTATCTTATAATTAAAGGTAAAGATTTTACAAAGTACAGTGCTGTTTATATCAATGATGAAAAAGTTGACAGTGAATTTTTAGATGAAAATACACTCAGAGTTGGAATTGAGAAAGTTACAGAAGACATAAATGTTGTAGTAAAGCAGAGTTATAAAGGGAAATTGATTCTACAAACATCAAACAGTATTATTTATACAGCGGCAGAGGATGAAAGTCTTCCAGCACCTGTAGATAATGATGAGTCAGAACAGCAGACTCCTTCTCCTACAGAAGATGATCTGGCCGGAATGATAGAAGAACAGGTTCAGTCAGGTAATAAATAGTTTTCATAAATTAGTATCAAGGTGCATATAATATAGAAATTATTAGCACCAGAAAAGCATTCGGTGTGAAAAGCTCCGGATGCTTTTTTTGTTCATGGAGGATTATAATATGCAGTATACTAAATTTATGGCAAATTTATATCGATATGATGGCAGCAATGCAAAAGAAATATCAGGTGTGACAAGATTTGAAACTATAGGTAAAAATATAAAACTTACGCTAAAACTTTGCTTTGCCAAAAGAGTAAATGGAACGGTAGATGTTTTTTTGCTGAGCGGCAAGTCCGGGCAGATAAATGGAAACCTTATTTTTACAGGGAGATTTCAGCAGAGAACATTTTCAATGCAGAATGTAATTTTGGAAGAACAATTAAAACAGAATAATATAAATCTTAATGATATTAAAGGTGTATATATTGTATTTGATAACAGCAGAATATTTGCTGCGTTGTGGGACAGTAAAGATGTAAATATTGAAAATGTAAATTTGATAGAAACTGAATCGGGCAAAACTGAGTCAGAAAAAACTGAATCAGGCAAAACTGAATCGGGCAAAACTGAATCAGATAAAAGTCAAACGAATAGCGCTGAGTTGGATAGAGATGAAAATGCGCAGACTGGTGAAGCAGAATCTGAAAGCATGTCAGGCATGAGGAAAAGTTCGGAGTTAAAAGATTCTGTTAGAAGTGACAGTAGTGGAAATGAAAGAAAGACTATAAATATAGAAAATGTTGCGGATACAGAGAAAAGCGCAGTTACAGCAAAAAAAGACAGTATTTCAGCTTCGGAGAATAATAAAAACAATATAACAAAAATGGAGGCCTGCAACGAAGAAATCGTCAGTGATGAACAATTTAAATGCAATCTGATGAAATTAAGGGAACTGCCACAGGCTGTCTGGAATTTGGGAAATAACAGTTTTTTGCTGCATGGTTATTATAATTATCACTATATTTATGTGAAAAAAGAGACAAAAGGCTGGCTTATAGGAGTTCCGGGAGTCTTCTATCCGCAGGAAGAAATGGTTGCAGGGACATTTGGTTTTTCGGAATTTATGCCTGTGTCTGATGATAAAAAGCAAAAGGGTGTCTTTGGCTACTGGTGTAAATCTGTTGAAATAAGTGAATAACGCTCCATATCCTGCCATTTGTTCTGAACCATTGTATGGTCGAAGCATGTTCCCTCAAATCTGAAACCAAGTCTTTCAATGAGTTGTTTTGAAGGTACATTAAATGGCTGGATATATGCTTCAATCCTGTGAATTTTTTCTTCAGTGAAAAGTGCATGTATTCCTTTTTGCAGACATTCAGTTGCAAAACCCTGACGATGGAATCTTTTGTCAAATCTGTAGCCGATTACTGCAGACTGGTAGAAGTCCCTTCGTATGTCAGAAAAGGAAAGTGTACCGATTATTTTTGACGGATTGTCTTTTAAGTATACATAATATCTGGCACTTTTTCCTTCTAAAAATCGTTGATATTCTATTGTAAGAGCACTTCTTTGGTAGTCTGTCGTATAATACAGCTTTGGCGTTACCGGATTAAGTGGCTCAAATAACTCCTGATTATCTTTATAAAATCTTAGAACACTGTTGCATTTATCAGGAGTTAGTATTTTTAAAATAAGTCGTTTGGTTTCATAACAGGTCTGCATTAATTTTCTCCGTTGTATTAACAATTTTGACACTTATAACAGATAATAGTATAATAAAAAAAATATGATGATGCAAGATACTGTGGGCTGTTTTTGATGCTGTTTACATATTATGGCCGGTATTTTGGGTAAAAACGAGGTTAAAAATGATATCTGATGATGAAAAATACATGAAAGAAGCAATTAAACAGGCAAAGAAGGCTTATAAAATAGACGAGGTGCCGATAGGCTGTGTCATAGTATATGAGGGTAAAATAATTGCAAGAGGCTATAACAGAAGAAATACCGACAAGACAACTCTTGCACATGCAGAAATCAGTGCGATAAAAAAGGCTGCCAGAGTGCTTGGAGACTGGAGGCTTGAAGGGTGTACCATTTATGTAACACTTGAACCATGTCAGATGTGTGCAGGTGCTATTGTGCAGGCAAGAGCAGACCGTGTTGTAATTGGCTGTATGAATCCAAAGGCCGGCTGTGCAGGCTCAGTAATTAATCTTTTGCAAATGAAGCAGTTTAACCATCAGACTGAACTTGCAAAAGGAATATGCGAGGAAGAGTGCAGTACAATTTTATCAGAATTTTTTAAAAAATTAAGACAAAAAAAGAAGCTGGAAAAAAATAAGTAGATTTTGTGAATTGTAGTGTGTAGTGATTGATAAGCAGGTTAAAAAAATGTATAATGAAAAATACGCATTATTTTAAAATTATGAATAACAGGAAATTTTATCACAGGAAGAACTAAGAACAGGAGGATACATTTTTGCTTGAGTTATCTAATATAACAAAGGACTACAAATCGGGCGATACTACCGTACATGCGCTTAAAGGAATCAATCTTTGTTTCAGAAAAAGCGAGTTCGTGTCTATTCTTGGACCGAGTGGCTGTGGAAAGACTACAATGCTTAATATTATTGGAGGTCTTGACCATTATACAGACGGAGATTTATTCATTAATGGCATATCAACTAAGAAATATAATGACAGAGACTGGGATACTTACAGAAACCATTCAATTGGATTTGTATTTCAGAGTTATAACCTGATTCCGCATCAGTCAGTGCTTGCCAATGTTGAGCTTGCGCTTACATTGACGGGTGTTGGAAAAGCCGAGAGAAGACAAAGGGCAATAGATGCACTTACAAAAGTCGGTCTT
>CAJJNI010000239.1 GCA_905193085.1 uncultured Lachnospiraceae bacterium
GTCACTTATACAGCCAAAATCTCTGTATATAAAGTCATCTGCATAAACAAGCTCTACCGCTTCTTTTATTTTTTCTTTGTCATGCTCTGATAAAATTCCGAATCTTCCCGTATACGGATAACGCCCTGTCGCTACAACATCGTAGCATGTCATAAGCTCCGGACTGATTCTTTCAGTTAAAACAACAGACATTTTTTTTGCAAGATTTTTTTCATTCATTTCATTTACAGAAACGTCTGCTATCGTTATCTTACCTTTTATTATTTCAAGCTGCTTTGTAATTGTTTTTAAAATTGTCGATTTTCCAGCTCCATTCGGACCTATAAGAGTTAAAATTTCCCCTTTATTTAAATGTATATTTATATCCTGTATCAACGGAGTATTGTTGTACCCTACGCTTAAATCATCTGTATTTACAAAGTTGTTATACAAGCTTATCACCCTTTTATAGTTTATCTTCTATGCCTCTGATTTCTTTTTATTACGATTTATCATCATATAAATCACTACAGGGGCACCAAATACTGCAGTAACTGAACTTATACTTATTTCTGTAGGTGCAAACGCTGTTCTTGCAATAAAATCGCAGAACAGACAGAATGCACCGCCGCCAATAAAACATGCCGGTATTAAATACAGAGGCTTTGCAGTTTTTAAAAGACTTTTCATCAAATGAGGAACCGCAATTCCAACAAATGATATCGGACCTGCAAACGCAGTTACACATGCTGATAAAATACTTGATAATATAATTAAACCAACACGGAATAATTTAATATTTACTCCCATATTTTTTGCATATAACTCGCCCATCTGATATGCGCCTATCGGTTTTGACATAAAAAACACGACAATTATAGAAATAGTAACAACAGTAAATATTACACTTACATTAGACCAGTTCATTCCTGAGAAGCTTCCCATTGACCAGTTCCTTAAATTTACTATGTTTGAGTCATCTGCAAATGTAACAACAAAGTCGGTTATTGCCGAACAGATGTACCCTATCATAACACCGCATATTACAAGAACTGACATGTGCCTTACCTTTTTTGCTACGGCAAGTATAAAACCCATTGAAATCATTGATCCCATAAATGCAGATAATATCATTATTCCTGAGCCAAAATTTATTCCACGTCCGATAAACATAATCATCATTAAAGATACGACAAGTTTGGCACCTGATGATATTCCAAGCACAAATGGTCCTGCTATCGGATTATTGAAAAATGTCTGCAGTAAAAAACCCGATACTGACAATGCACCGCCAAGAAGCAGTGCTGATAATATTCTCGGAAGCCTGATATCCCATATTATATGATATGATGTTATATCATCCTTGCTTTTTCGTATTATTATATCAATAATTTTTGTAACACCAAGCTTAACACTTCCATTATTAATATTTATAAATACAAGAAGCACGACTACAATCAGTAAGATAACAAATGAACTTATCAATCGTATATGTTTCTTCTTTTCATTATAATTCATCTTAATTTCATTCCTTTATGGCTGCCCACCTTTAAATTATTTAAGGCGGTATAAATATTTCAACTGTGAGTCATCTGCATCTTTATCTGTCAATATTTTATTTATATCAACGATAAAATCACTTACACTTGTTGTTTCCTGAAACATGCTCTTTTGCATGCACCAGACATTGCCTTCCTTTACTGCCTTGAAATCTTTTAACAAATCACTTTTCTTTATTAACTCATCCACAGACTTTAATTCTCCGTCAATTGTGCTGTTATAAATAATATAGTCGGCATCTTTTGCCTGTGCATAAAAACTCTCCATCTGCATATTTACAGTTGAAAGAGAATTATCACTCTGTAAATCGTCAAATATATAATTTCCGCCCGCCATCTCTATCATTTTTGAGACATAATCGTTCGATTTTCTGACATTTACAGTTCCATTTGAAGTTATATAGAAAAATGCAACTGTCTTTCCTGTATTTTCAGTATTATCCAGTTCATCAAGCTTCTTTATCTGTTCATCAAAATAATCCTGCGCGTTCCGCTCCTTATCAAGCAAAACTGCATATAATTTTATCCATTCAAGCCTTCCAAGCGGGTGTTCTTCATAACTTGACCTCTCAACGAGTACAGGAATCTCAAATGATTCAAGCTGTTCTTTAACTTCAGGAGAATGATAAATCATTGTCGATTCTATGGCAAGGTCACAGTCATTTTCAAGAATCAGTTCATAATCAGGCGCACTGTATTTACCCGCATATTTCATTTCTCCGGACTCTATCGCATCTGCTGCCTCTTTAATATACCAGCTGTCCGCATCAGTCCCTGACAGCTTAATATTATTTATTCCATCTAATTCTCTAAACAAATCCATTGCAGATGTTGCAACAAGATAAATGTTGTCCAATGGCTGTTTTAAAACTGTTATATTTTTATCCAGATTATCAGGAATTTTCTTATCCTCTGGCACAACAAGAAAACTTCCGCCTTCATTTATTGTTATAAGAGCATAGCCGCCCTCATAATAATCTACTTTAAATTCTTTTGCATAATCAAGAGAGAGACTGCTTTCATATTTCAGACCTTGAATCTCTGAGTTTTTTGTATCATTTTCAGTACCACCATTAAAAAAAACAAATGAAGCAATAATAATAATTCCGACTACAGTTGCTATAATGGCTATATATTTCTTATTCATTATTCTGCCCTCTGATAAATGACGCCGGCTAATCTGCCTTTTGTAAACTTGCTGAGTCAAAAAGTAATGTATACTCTATCTCGTGTGGTTCGCTCATTGCTACAGTATCAGCAATTACAGAAATTTTCCAGTCAAAATATTCTACAGGAATTTCAAATATTGAATTTCCTTCTGTGTTAGCAGGAAGATATTTCTGCTCATTAACTTTCATATAATCATAATTTGGACTGCTCCACTCAATTGTGGCAACAGCTTTTCCATCTGTAACTGTTATCGCAACAGGTGTTGATATTTCTGCTCTTCCGCTTCCACCTGTCATTGAAACATCTGCTGTATATTTTCCATCTTCAAGATTTAATGATGAAACATCCGTTAATACACCATCTTCCAAACAGTCAACAGGTATTTTATCTGCCTTAAATACAAGTGTTCTGTCATACCATTTTTCTTTATTTTTACTAAATGCAGTACAATCAACAGCTTTGTCCAATTCTTCTACAGGTACTGTAAATGTATGCTCTCCATTTTCATTTTCTACAAATGGAATACAATCATCATCAGAAGCAGCTACTGCCTCTTCTCCTGTACCCATATATAATTTCAAATATCCTTTTCCGCTCATTGTCATTACAGCAGTCATTTTTCCTTCTTTGACTGTAAGTTCACAACTGACAATTTTAAACATTGACGAACTTGATGCTACATCTATAGAATAAGTTCCATCTTTTATTTTATCGCCACTGATTGGCTTCATGCTATCATCTACAACATCTTGTGCTGTTGTCATTTCATCTTTGCCTGCAACCTTATCCTCTGTTTTGCTGTCTTTGCTTTCTTCTGCCACTTTTGGATTTGAATTATCTGCACTGTCACTTTTACTGTTACCACAGCCGGTAAGTACGCTTACACCCAAAGCTGCCATAAGAAGAAATAATTTTATTTTTTTCATATTTTCACACCTTTTTTTTCCTTGATTATTTAAGAATACCGCCGGCTGTTTTAATTGCCGGCGGCTGCTATGTTTCCTTTTTTTTATTTTTTACTGAACACTTTCTACTGCAGCTTTTGCATGCTCTACGAAA
>CAJJNI010000240.1 GCA_905193085.1 uncultured Lachnospiraceae bacterium
GATTTTGGTTATGGTTTTTATTGTACCGGCTATGAAAAACAGGCGAAAAGATGGGCTATGTCAAAAAAAGGTGTTTCTATAGTAAACCGATATAATTATACACCAAAGGCAGATTTAAAAACCTTAACATTTGATAAAATGACGGATAAGTGGCTTGATTTTGTTGTGGATTGTCGAAGAGGCATTGAACATGATTATGATATTGTTGAAGGACCTATGGCTGATGACCAGATTTGGAATTTTGTTGAACAATTTATTGATGGCAAGATTCCGAGAGATGCCTTTTGGAAAATTGTAAAATTTAATTACCCGACACATCAAATCGTATTTTGTACGCAGGATTCACTGAAAACATTAGTATTTGAAGGAAGTGAGATGTTATGAAAAACAAATATTTTCCAGATGAAGATATAGATTTAGATGCTCTTTATTTTGTATGTTACATGATAGAAAGAGTAGCTCGGCATATCAGGCAGAAAAACAAGTATGTTGTAAATATGATTGGAAAAGATGAATTGTATCATCTGCTTAGTTGTGCAAATGTATTGCATTGTGAAAATCCGTTGAAGGTAGAGGAAGAATGGATTAAGGATTATGATTTAAAAGAGAGTGATTTTGATATTACTGCGGTTGATAAAGAACTGGCAAGTGTAATTCCATCAGCTCTTGACATGGGAGCTGTATATATGCGTCTTATAAGAGATACTATGTCATCAAAAGAGGATTATGCAGATGGTATTATAAGAGTATATAATGATGAAATTTGTGATGTGATTGATAATTACAATTGCAGTGCCTTTTACGAGCCATCGTATGTTGTGGCAAGAGCATACCAGAATGGTGGTTTTTAACTTAATTAAGAAGTGGAGTACAGATTAAAAAATTACTTAAGACAGGAGAATTTATGAAAAATTTAACCGGAAAGAAAATAGCGGGTGTTATACTTGGAAATTTAATTCTTGGCATAGGCGTTGCGCTGCTCAAAGTATCGCAGATGGGAAATGACCCTTATTCTGCATGCAACATGGCAATAAGTGATGTTATCGGAATGTGGCTTGGAACATATCAGCTTATCATAAATGTTGTTTTATTCGTAATACAGCTTTTGTGGGGCAGAAAATATATTGGTTTTGGAACAGTAATTAATTTGTTTTTGCTGGGCTATGTCGTACAGTTTTCAGCCAAAGGCTGGGAAATAATTATTGGAGATGGTGATGATTTTTCATTTCCTGTGAAAATTATTGTAATGATTGTGGCACTGATTATTCTGTCATTTGGTTTATCCATGTACCAGACTGCAAATATGGGGGTGTCACCGTATGATTACCTTGCGCTCGGCCTTACGGATAAATTAAAAACATCATATTCACTTAACCGGATTATAACAGATGCAGGCTGTGTACTTATCATAGTGGCAGCAGTGCTTTTAAAATTTACCGACTGGACACATTCGCATCTTGGAATTGGAACGGTTATATGTGCGTTCTGTCTTGGACCTCTTGTTGGTGCATTTACCAGAATAAATAAAAAGTGGATTAAATAATGCCAGAAAACATCATTATATAAACAATAATAAATTGATTCAGATAAACAAGGAATAGGAAGTTAAAAAATGAAATTGGTTTACATAATTATAATATATCTGATTTTAATAAATATAACAGGCTTTGCTGTAATGGGAATAGATAAATGGAAAGCCCGTAAACAGGCATGGAGGATACCTGAAAAAACATTATTTTTAATCAGCATATTGGGCGGCAGCATAGGAAGTATAACTGGAATGTATACATTTCATCATAAAACAAAACACTGGTATTTTGTAATAGGTATGCCACTTATTTTAATAGTCCAGGCTGCAGTAAGTTGTTATATATACATCAGTTATATTGCAAAATGATATGATAATATGGTAAAATAAAGAAAAATAAAAGCATACGAGAAAGAAGGAGAATTACAATGGATAATAATTGTGCATATTGTATGGAAGGCGAGTTAGTCGCTAAATTTGGAATTAAAATCTGTGAGCTTGAGACAAGCAAGGTGTATCTTTTTAAGGAGCAGAGCCATAAAGGACGCTGCATAGTAGCCCACAAAAAGCATGTAGGTGACATGAATGAGCTGACAGCAGAAGAAAGAGCACTTTATTTTGAAGATGTTGCAAGAGTTGCAAGAGCAATAATGGCGGCTTTTAATCCTGATAAAGTAAATTATGGTGCATATGGCGATACAGGACATCATCTTCATTTTCATCTCACACCAAAATACAAAGATGAATTTGAATGGGGTGGTGTATTCGAGATGAATCCAGACAGAAAATATTTAAGCGATGAAGAATATGAACAGATAATTGATGCAATTAAAGCGAATTTAAAATAAAATAAATTTTGAACCGACCTCTGAACCGCCCCCAAAAAAAGTCAGACATGAAAATAAATCAGATAATGAGATTATACTTCTAAACCCCGTTGTTATTCTATAAGAAGTGATTTTCTTAATACCATTACCACATCTGTAAGCTGAACTTTTCCATCATTATCTATATCGGCTGACAATGTCTGTATTTGTGATAAAGGACTGATTAAGAGTGCACCTTTAAGGGCAAGGGCTGCATCTGTCAGTGTTACTTTATCGTCAAAATCTACATCTGCCATAAAAGCTTCTTTGTCTGAAAAAGCTGCTTTAGGAAGATTTGTCTGGAAAAGTGTTCCGATATCATCGGGTGATTCTGCGTATAGATAAGTTAGTTTACTATCATTTACACGAGTAGAATAAAAGTTTTTAGCGGCTTCTTTTTTCAAAATTGAAGTAACGGTATCTGTCATTGGCTCATAGGCAAATATTTCGCTGCTGCTGTTAAATATAAGTTCATTATTATATACATTTAAACCACTGTAGCAGTTTTTGTAAATTTCAGAAGCATCATCATTTGTCCAGTTGTCTAATGCATAGACGGGAGTGTGTGAGTTGTTTAGATTAGTTGAAAATATAGCGGCTTCATTTAAATCATTGTCATAGCAGCCATAGTACCATTTTCCGTCAAGATATTTAAAAGGAGTAACAACATTCTGTTCTTTCCAGAAATAATTATCATATGTGGTGTCGGTACATTCATACGGGCATGACCAGTCGTGATGATTTTCGCCAAATGTAGTATCAGCCTGTATCGCTTCATCACTAAGCAGCAGAAAATTGTGGAAAGCGTATCCAAAATAATCATAGTAAGGGTCGTCCCATGTAGTGTCAACATGATACCAGTTTCCATCAATTTTAACGACATTCCACATATGGTCCATAGATGTGCTTATTGCAAAAGAAGTGTCTACCCCCATTCTTGCCATTATGGCATAAAAAGTGAGTGCGTATGCCTGGCATACGCCTCTTTTCTGAGTTAAAAATCCGTAACAGTCGTATATTTCACCGTTTAAATCAAACTCAAAGTTCTGTTCAATATAATCATGTACAAATACAACTTTTTCCAAATCACTCCATGAAGGATTTACAACAGCACAAATTTTGTCCAGTTCAGCTTCATAAGTTTTTATGTGATTTTCTAAAGTCTCACCTTCAGCATCATATTTAGGTGAAAAAGTCTCGATATAATCATTTCCTGTATATGTAAATTGGTTAGTCACATAGAACAATTCAGGTGACTTGTTTACAATGTCAGAAATAATATCCGTCAGTTCAGACAGCGTTAATTTATATGCAGAAACATCAATAACTGAGGAAGCAATAAGCAGTTCATTATAAATT
>CAJJNI010000241.1 GCA_905193085.1 uncultured Lachnospiraceae bacterium
CATCTGCGACTTAACAGAAAATCTTGCCGCCGAGCAGAAAGCCCGCGTCGTATATGAAAACCTTTTACGCGAAATCAAAGACCCTGATGTCAGAGAGCCTCTTAAATTCTTAAGAGCCAGAGAAATTGTTCATTTCCAGAGATTTGGAGAAGCGTTAGAAAAAACAAAAGACCATTTAAATTCAGATAATTACTATTACTTTAATGCAGAATTTGATAAATCGCTTTTCAATTCGTGTAAGTAAGAACTAACTGTTATTTTAAGTGTAGCTTAATACCGTAAATATAATTTAAAATAATATAATATACAGAAAAAGGAGGCCATGTTTTAACAAATTCTTCCCGTTAAAACGGCAGCCTCCTTTTTAGTTTTATTCTACAGGAAAATCATTATTAAATATTTTTTTCAAAAAACAAAATCACCCACCTTACACAATGTAAAATGAGTGACAAAACTAAAATTATTTACTTCATTCCCTCCGATTTAACATATACCCAATACATGCGCCTACAATTCCGCCCACAATATGCGCCATATTTGATATATTATCCATAACGGCAATTCCCTGATACACCTGCTGTCCGATAAATATTACTGCAACGAGAATAAAGGTAAGCGGTATTTCACCAGCTTTAAACCCGGTAAATGAGGCAAGTATTATAAATGCAAATACTACACCGCTTGCTCCACATAAAGCTACATTTATGAAAAATATATAGTTAATCAATGCAGTTGCAACAGCCGTTATTGCTATGACTTCAATCATTTCTTTTGAACCGTATTTTTCTTCAAGCATAGGACCAAGCAGCAATAAAAATGACGCATTTCCAATAAAATGCTCCCAGCCGCTGTGTCCGAATATGTGCGTAAAAAATCTTATGTATGTCAGCGGATTTCTAAGCGATGAATGATATGTCATAAATATCGCCATCGTGCTTTTTGTGCCGGTCATTATTCCTGCTAATGTTGCTACAAAACACATGAAAACAAAGCCCAGTGTTACCGGTGCGTTAAAAGTTATTCTTAATTTTCTATTCAAAATTTTCTCACTCTTTCCTGTTAAAACTAACATTGACACTCTGTATTAATAAATAATTATTTTATGTATAAATTGCTAACATCGAACATATGTACGAATTTATTATATATTTAAAAGCTCAAATCAATTTCTATTCCTTTTAAGTCTTCATCAATTAAATTATTATCCTGAATAATATTTTTAATATGAAGCTGTGCTATTTTAACGCTGTCAACACCACTATCGCTATTATTTATCTGCTGTTCGAGCTTATTTCCGTCTGCTATTTCTGAAAGGAGTTCCTCCTGCTCTTTTCGTTCTTCTTTCTGTTCCTGTATCTGTTCGTCTCGCTCTTCTTTTTCTTCTGCAACTTTCTCTGCTTTTTCCTGTTCTTCTTCGGCTTTTTTATCAATATTTTCTTTAGCAGCCTCTGTAACCATTCCTGCAATTTCCTGATCTACAGCATCAAGAATATCATCTGCTGCATTTTTTGATTTTAACATATCCTGCGATTTTAACTGCTCTATATTTGCATCTGTAATGCTCTGTGAAATAAGCCTTGTCTGATATTCTGCATCTTCCATAAGTTTTCCTGCAACCCCCTGTGCTGCGTTCATTTCCAGGACACGCTTCTGATATTCAGTTGTCGGAATATTCTGCAGTTCTTTTAATCTGTCTATCTCTTCTTCTGAAAATGTTTCTTTTTTATATCCGGCTACTGCATTCTGGTACTTCTGCAGTAATTCTAAATCTTTCTGTTCCTGTGTATCTTTATATCAACCATATTTCTTTCTTAATTCTTGTTTATTATTTTTAAGTTCATTTATTTTATTCTGGTTTTCTATAGTCTGTGAAACTTTATGTGAATGAAGGTGCTTTAGCTTATCTACATTTTCGGCATATTTGGTGTCTCGTACAAATGCCTCTGTAATAAGCTTTACTGCCTGATTCTGCGCCTGTTCCCTCTTCTGCTTAATTTTACTTGCAAGGTCAAGCTCCAAATTCATATTTCCTGCATAAATGTTTCTTCCTGATTCTTTTGGTTTATTATCTGACTTATGGTCACTTTCCTGTCCTTGCACAATAAATAAGCCTTGTTTATCTAAATTTCCTTCCGCTACGTTAATTCTCATAAGCCATTCTCCTCATTAAATACTATATTGTGTGCCAATTTCAACTATCAGAAACATTCCTTGCACATTTCCCCGGTTATTGCGGCAGTCGTCCGCAAAAAAATTCCCATAATAACTTATGTTAAAATTCACCCCGCCACCAACAGGTAACAGGTTTTCTATTTGATTTAATAAATTATTATGGGAAATCTGATATTAATATTATCGACAGATTAATGCCTGTTTTTTATAGCATTTAATAAATTACAGTTATTTCAGCTGAACAATAAAGTGCAGCAAATTTAAATCCGCTGCACTTATTTTTTAATGTATAATTAAATCACATAATACCATGTTTCGTCCTGTTCTAATTCCATTTTCTGAACAGGATTTTTTGCGTCACGATTGCAGTTTAAAGCTTCATTTTTAACACTGACTCTTGCCCCTGCCTGGACAGATTTTGTTATAAATGCATTACCACCTACAACAACACCCTCTCCAATTACAGTTTCTCCGCCAAGTATTGACGCACCTGAATATATTGTAACATTGTCTTCAATAGTAGGGTGTCTTCTCTTGTTACGAAGCTTTTGACCGCCTTTTGTCGAAAGAGCACCAAGAGTAACTCCCTGATAAACTTTAACATTATTTCCGATAACGGTAGTCTCACCGACAACGATACCTGTTCCGTGGTCGATACAGAAGTATTTGCCGATAGTTGCACCCGGATGGATATCTATACCCGTAACGCTGTGTGCATGCTCTGTCATCATTCTCGGTATCAATGGAATTTCCAGTAAAAATAATTCATGTGCTATTCTGTTAATCATTATCGCGTATACACCCGGATATGACAATATTACTTCATCAATACATGTTGCAGCCGGGTCTCCGTCGTAAGCCGCCTGTACATCTGTTTCCATGTACTCTCTTATCTTAGGCAGTTTAGTCATAAATTCCATTGCAAGCTCATCTGATTTTTCTTTAATCACATCAAAATCTGCCTCGGCATATCTTTCATCATATGCTAAAACACCGCTAATCTGTTTGCTTAAATTATATACAACATCTTCTGAAAGCATTGTTACAATGTTTCTGTTTGTATAAGTGCGGTATCTCTTATTATGAAAATATCCCGGAAAGATAATCTGCTGCAATTTATGAATTATGTCAACCAGAATTTCTTTATCAGGCTGGTTAAATGTATTAACTTTATCTATAGCGCGCTCATTATCATAATCTTTTAATATAGCCTCTACTACCTCTGAAATTGACTGTTCTGTAATTTTGCTATTTGAATTCATAATACTCCTATCCGAAAACATACTGGATTAAATCTGATTTTTAGTCTGTAAATAATGCTGTAGATAAATAACGGTCTCCTGAATCAGGAAGAAGAACTACTATTGTCTTTCCTTTACTTTCAGGTCTTGCTGCAACTTCACGCACAGCTTTTAAGGCTGCGCCTGATGATATACCTACTAAGAAACCTTCGTTTACGGCAAATTTCCTGCCTTCCTCAAAAGCATCATTATTATCTACTTTAATTACTTCATCATAAATA
>CAJJNI010000242.1 GCA_905193085.1 uncultured Lachnospiraceae bacterium
TTGATTATATAATGGAAAAATATAAAAATCTTGTAAGAAAAAATGCCAAAGCAATGTTTCTTATAGGTGCAGATACAGAAGATCTGCTTCAGGAAGGAATGATAGGACTTTTTAAAGCAGTAAGAGATTTTGACAGTTCAAAGCAGTCATCTTTTTACAACTTTGCGAATATATGTATAAACAGACAGATATACAGCGCAATAAAAGCTTCCAACAGAAAAAAACATCTGCCGCTCAATACATATATATCACTGTACAGTCAGGAAAATGAAGAAGAAAGCCAGTTAATAAGACAGGTGATAAGTAAGGATACAGATAATCCCGAAGTGCTTTTAATCAGCAGAGAAAATTTCGAGGATTTAAAGAAGCGGGTAAATAAAAGACTTAGTCCTTTTGAAAAAAAAGTATTAAATTTTTATCTGGATGATTATAGTTATGAAGATATATCAAAGCTTACCGGAAAGCCGAAAAAATCAATAGACAATGCGATTCAGAGGATTCGTGGCAAAATTAGTGACATGTCATATATATAATAAAAATGTTGCAAATGTGAAAAAAATGTGATAAAATTGTGTTCGATATAATATAAAAATACAAAGAGAGGAAGGAAAAAAATATGTTTTGTCCAAAATGTGGAAGTCAGATTCCAGATAATGCGGCAGCTTGTCCTAACTGCGGTGAAAAGATGGAGGCAAAGGCAGAAAATGTAACTGCCCAGAGCGAAGTTGTCGGTAATGTGCAGGGAGAAATCAATAATGATGATAACAAAAAAAATAATGTTATTGTAAAGATAGCTGCGGCAGTTGCTGCGGTAGTAGTTGTTATATTACTTATCTCATCATTATTTGGAAGCAGTTACAAAGATCCTGTTAAGAAACTTGTAAAGTTATGTAACAAAAAGGAAGAGTCATCAATTGAATATAATTATATTAATCAGCCAAAATTCCTTGCAGATTATACTAAGACTTATGAAGAAATTCTTGCAAAGAGTGATTATGATGATGATTACAAAAATACATATGAGTATGTCTTTGATGACTGGGAAGATACATACGGAGAAGATTTTAAAGTTAAACTTGTAAAAATCAAAGATGTTGAGAAAATGGATAAAGACGATATTAAAGACTATCAGGAAAGTATGAGAGAGTATGTCGAAGACAAAGATGACAGAGAAGATCTTGTAGATGACATGAAAGATAGTTTAGAGTATTATGAAGATAATTATGATTTGTCTAAGAAAGATTCAAAGAAGATATTAAGTGCCTATAAGAAGATGCTTAAGAAGATGGCTAAAGTTAAAATTTCCAAAGGTTATGAAATGGATATTGAGATTAAAATTAAGGGCGAAGACGGAAAAGCTGAATTTAAAGAAAAACATGTTGAGATAATAAAAGTTGACGGAGACTGGATTTTTGTGAATTCTTATACTCCAAGTACTTTAGACAGCAGTTTTGAATAAATAAAGCAATAAAACCATGTAAATAATAAGTGAAGACTGTGCTGTAATGGTACAGTCTTTTTTTGTGAAAAAATTGTAAAAGCCCTTGAAATTTTTTCTCAAAAGAGATACAATTACAATCGGCAGAAAATTTGTTAAAAATAATTAATATGGAGGGCTGAATGATGGGCAATATTCCACAATCCCAGGCAGGAGTTCGTATAGAGTCCCTGTTGGATGAAAACAGTTTTGTTGAAATTGGCGGTTTAGTAACTGCCAGAAGTACAGATTTTAATCTGAATAGTAAAAAAGCACCTTCTGACGGTGTTAAGACAGGTTATGGTCTGATTAATGGTAATCCGGTTTATGTGTACAGTCAGGATGCATCAGTACTTAACGGAAGTATGGGCGAGATGCATGGTAAGAAGATTGTTAAAATATATGAACTGGCAATGAAGACAGGAGCACCGGTTATTGGTTTAATTGATTCTACGGGTGTGCGTCTTGAAGAAGCAACAGATGCACTTGCTGCATTTGGAGAAATCTATGTCGTTATGGCTAAGGCTTCAGGTGTAATTCCACAGATTACAGCAGTTATGGGTAATTGCGGTGGTGGTCTTGCGTTAGTACCTGCAATGTCAGATTTTACATTCATGGAAGAAAAAGACGGTAAATTATTTGTAAATGCACCTAATACAGTTGATGGAAATCATGTAGACAAGTGCGATACATCAGCTGTTGATTTTCAGAGCGAAGAGACAGGACTTGTAGATGTAGCAGCATCAGAAGAAGAAATTTATGGCAAAATCCGTACATTAGTTTCTTTACTTCCGGCTAACAATGAGGAAATTGCAGAAGAAGAATGTACAGATGACCTTAACAGAATCAGTGCTGATATTGAGAATGCAGCAGGAGATCCTGCAGTTCTTTTGGCTGATATTGCTGATAATCATCAGTTTTTTGAAGTTAAGGCTTCATATGGTAAGAATATGGTTACAGGTTTCATCCGTTTAGACGGAATGACAGTTGGTGTTGTTGCCAACAGAAGTGTAAGATATGACGAAGAAGGAAATGAAGCTGAGAAATTTGATTCAGTATTATCAGTCCGCGGCAGCAAAAAAGCAGCAGAGTTTGTTAATGTATGCGATGCTTTCAATATTCCGGTTCTTTCAATCACTAATGTTACAGGATATGCAACATGCAAGTGTGCTGAGAAAGGTATTGCAAAAGCAGCTGCACAGCTTACATATGCATTTGCTAATGCAACAGTTCCTAAAGTTAATGTTATTACAGAAAAAGCATACGGAAGTGCTTATACAGCAATGAACAGCAAATCTCTTGGTGCAGATATTGTTTATGCATGGACAGATGCTAAAATCGGAATGATGGATGCTAATTCTGCTGTAAAAGTTATTTATGCAGATGAAATTGAAGCATCAGATGACAGTGCAAAATTTATTCGTGAGAAAGCTGCTGAGTACGAAGCTGAGAATTCAAGCGTAGAAGCCGCTGCAAAGCGTGGTTATGTTGATACGGTTATAGAGCCTCAGGATACAAGAAAATATGTAATTGGCGCCTTCGAAATGTTAATGTTAAAAAGAGAAGATCGCCCATATAAGAAACACGGAACAGTGTAGTGAGGTGATATGAATGAAGAATAAATGGTTAAAGGTGATGGCTTTTGCCTTTGCTCTTATGTTTACACTGAGTTTTGGTGTAATTAAGGCTCAGCCTGTTATGGCAGCCTCAGAGCAGTCTGAAGAGGCAACAAGTCTTCAGGACAATTTGTCAGGTATGCTTCAGCAGTTTAATACTACAGCTGAAATTGACAGCTATCTTGAACAGATGGTAAGTCAGTATGAGCAGTATTATGGTGAAGGATACGGAGATGAAATAAAGGAAATGTACAGTTTCCTTTATGACTGGGTAGACATCAAGAAATCAATTGGTGACTATAAGAAAGTAACTGATTTTTCTTATGAAGAAGATAAGGATTCCGGAGAAATTACATCTGCAACAATGAAAGTTGAGTGTGAAAAAGGAACTGCAACACTTAATTATACTGTAGATTCAGATGGAAATGTGAAGGTTACTATCGAAAAGAAAGCTACAATGGGTGAACTTATGGAAAAAGCTGCCCTTAACACACTTATGGGTATGGGTACTGTTTTCGTAGTTCTGATATTCATGGTACTTATTATCTCATGTTTCAAATTTATCGGTGGCGGTAATAAGAAGGAAAGCAATGAGAATGC
>CAJJNI010000243.1 GCA_905193085.1 uncultured Lachnospiraceae bacterium
GCTGAACTTATAAAATGTATTGAACAGATTAACGGAAGCAGAGAAAATTACAGGTTATTTAATAATTATATGGAGGCATTGGTTGCTTATCATAAATATTACGGTGGAAAAGAATAGTGGAGGTAGAGATATGTATGCAAAAATTCAAATAACAGGAAATATAGAAACATTAACAGGAATGCACATTGGAGGTTCTTCTGCATTTGCAGCAATCGGAGCGGTAGATTCTCCTGTAATTAAAGATGTAAAAACAAATCTTCCAATGATTCCGGGCAGTTCTTTAAAGGGTAAAATGAGAACTCTTCTGGCGAAAATGTATAATGATACAGAAGTATCTGTGCCGGATAATGATTGTGAATTAATTTTGAGACTGTTTGGAAGTTCAAAAAAAGACCATGTAAAGCCAAGCAGACTTATAGTATCAGATATGTTTATGAATAATAAGGAGCAGCTATATAATCAGGGAATACAAAGTTTTACAGAAGTAAAATTTGAAAATACAATTAACAGACTGACTGCTGTTGCAAATCCAAGACAGATAGAAAGAACTGTAAGAGGTTCATGCTTTGGTATTGACATGATTTATCAGGTAGAAGAAAATGATGAAATAGTAGAAGATATTTCTACATTGGTTCAGGGAATTAAATTGCTTCAATATGATTATCTTGGTGGAAATGGTTCAAGAGGTTATGGTAAAGTTAGATTTTCAGATTTGGAAGCAGAAGTTGTAGTTGGTGATATATCAGATGAAATACTGGATAAATGTAATGAAATTTTAAAGGAAGTATAGTGTATGGAATATAAAATATATAAATTACAATTCAGCACAGCTGTTCATTTTAGTGTAAATGCATTAGATGACTGTGAATTTGCAATGTGTGCTGACAGCTTTTTCTCTGCAATGTGCATTGAGTTTCTTAACCAAAGTGAAGAAAAAATGAACATATTTGTAGAAAATGTTAAAGCAGGAAAGGTTATAATTTCAGATTTATTTCCGTTTATAGATGATACTTATTATATTCCAAAACCTATGATTAAAATTGAGAATAATGAATCAGATGGTGATTCGGTTATTAAAAAGGCATATAAGAAGTTGAAATATATATCGGTCGATAAATTTGAAGAATATTTAAATGGCAATATGGATGTTCAATATGAGTTGGATAAGTTTAATTTGTTATTAGGTAAAAAAGAGCTTCGGACAAATGTTACAATAAGAAATTATGATGAAGCTACACCTTATAGAGTTGGAAGTTTCAGATTTAATAAAAATAGTGGTTTGTATATTATTATTGGTTACGAAGACGAAGAATATTTATACGAAATTGAAGACTGCCTTATATCACTTGGTTTCTCCGGAATTGGTGGAGAAAGAAGCAGTGGTTATGGAAGATACGAACTTGGATTCGGGAAACTTAACAGTCGGATGGAAGAAAGACTAAAGTCTGACAAAGCTGGTGTTTATATGACATTATCTGTCAGTCTTCCAAAAGAATGTGAAATGGACAGCGTACTTGACAAATGCGAATATGTGCTTGTTAAGAGAAGTGGTTTTATATCATCTAATCATTATGTAAATAATATTAGAAAAAAAGATATTTATCTTTTTCAGTCAGGAGCGTGTGTTTCGGATAAATTTACAGGAGATGTTTATGATGTAAGTGAGGGGGATATTCACCCTGTTTACAAATATGCAAAACCATTATTTCTGGAGGTAATGCCATGAAAAATGTGTTAAAAGTGTACGATGCTGAATTAACCATAAAAGGACCAGTATATATTGGCAATGGTAGAAATATTGAGAAAAAAGAGTATGTTTTTTCTCAAAAACAAAATAAAATATTAGTTATGAATCAAATGAAACTCACACAACTGTTAAAGGCTAAAAATCTTGAAAAAGATTATATTGATTTTATGCTTTCAGACAGCCGGGACGATTTGGGAACATGGTTAAAAAAGAAGTCAGTAGAGGAAGATGAATATATTAAATGCATAAGATATTCAATGTCATGTGACAGTGTTGATATTGATACCCATAGTAAATTGATGATAAATGAATTTGTAAAAGATGCATATGAGATGCCATATATTCCCGGCTCATCTATAAAAGGTATGTTGAGAACGGTGTTGCTTGCTAATGATATTATGTCAAATGAAGATAAGTATAGAAAATACAAATTTCCAATAGAAAATGATAAAGTTATATCAAAATTATGTTTAAAAAGAAATATTGCAGATATAGAGAGTGATTTTTACAGAACTTTGAAACGCCCTAAAACAAAAGATTCAGATGCAGTTAATGATATAATGTCAGGTGTCATTATAAGCGACAGTGAGCCTTTATCATTAGACGACCTGTCAATATGTCAGAGAATAGAATTACATACCGATGGCGGTGAAAAAAAGCTAAATGTATTAAGAGAGTGTATTAAACCTGAGACTAAAGTTAAATTTAAAATAACAATAGACAGTACAGTGTGTAAATTTTTAAAAGCTGACATAGAAGATGCAGTTGCAGAATTTGCTAATATGTATTTTGATGTTTTTTTACAAAAATTTAAATTAAATAAGCCTGATAAAAAAACTGTCTGGCTTGGTGGAGGAGTAGGTTTTATATCTAAAACAGAAATATATCCTCTTTTTGGAGAAAAAGAAGGGATAACAAATACTGTTAATATATTTAGAAAAACTAAAGTGCCTGCACAACATAAACATAATCAGGATATAAGAAAAGGGGTTTCACCTCATATATGCAAAGTCACATACTATAACAAACAGCGTTATCAGATGGGAATGGCAGAACTGGAATTGTCAGAAATAGAAGTTTAAGCCGATGCCTTAAATAAAGCATTTACGGGCTCAGAGAATGGTATAATCAATTCAAAATTAGTCCATAAATTCTTTGAGCCGCAAAATGCAAAATAACATAAGTATTTATGGGTATTCAGAATGATGGTATTTAGAAATATAAGACCCCGGAAGGGGACGGAAACTCCCATCACCGGTGTTGTCATTTCTTCCTGAATTTAATTTAGAAATATAAGACCCCGGAAGGGGACGGAAACAATTCATCGAAAAAATCGCACAAAATACGCTTTCTTGACATTTAGAAATATAAGACCCCGGAAGGGGACGGAAACATTTTCAGAAAGCTGTACTGAAAAAAATATTGATACCATTTAGAAATATAAGACCCCGGAAGGGGACGGAAACCACCACCTGCATTAACACAAATATCCCAATTGTTATTTAGAAATATAAGACCCCGGAAGGGGACGGAAACAGGTTCAACCTATCACGGTTGTGATTAGGCTATGTATTATTTAGAAATATAAGACCCCGGAAGGGGACGGAAACGCAATAAACGACTGTGCCATTGTTTTTACAGCTCTGAATTTAGAAATATAAGACCCCGGAAGGGGACGGAAACTCATACATGGTTTATTCTCCCTTCTTTGATTGGTTGATTTAGAAATATAAGACCCCGGAAGGGGACGGAAACGTGTTTATGTCTTTTTCGACCAGCAGCACTTTAATTAATATTTAGAAATATAAGACCCCGGAAGGGGACGGAAACCATCTTCATAATCGCAATAGGCTGTGTGAATTGCATTTAGAAATATAAGACCCCGGCACGGGACGGAAACCATCCTAAATCAGGACCGGAGAACTGGAGAGAAGGGTTTAG
>CAJJNI010000244.1 GCA_905193085.1 uncultured Lachnospiraceae bacterium
GGATAAATGTTCCGATCAGGATACCAAGTACCAGTCCCATGAATCCATTGAACCACTCGTATGCTGATTTCACTCCACCATTTGCAAGTACCATTGCAACAACAATTGCAAAGATACCAACAAGGAGAGATACTCTCTGTCCAATCTTAGTCTCTTTCTCAAATCCAAGCTCTTTCTTAGAAAGATTTGCCTGAATATCCAGCGTCCAGCTTGATGCTACAGAGTTCAATCCTGTTGACAGTGTAGACTGTGCTGCCGCATAAATAGCAGCTAACAGAAGTCCTGTCACGCCGACCGGAAGCTCAAATGCAATGTAGGATGCGAAAATCTGATCCTGTGCTGCTGCCGGTGGAAGTGCATTCTGCTGATAAAATACATAAAGTCCTGTACCAATCAGATAGAATACTGTTGCGATAAAGATAGATAATGCTCCGTTCGTAAGCATCATTTTATTTAATTTCTTTGTGTCTGTTGTAGTTGTAAATCTCTGTACAATATCCTGACTTGATACATAAGATCCCATTGTATTAAATCCTGCACCAACAATCATGATAAATACACTGTCTTTAAAAATATTTGCATTGAAGATTGGCTGATCTACTGCAAGGAATTTGTGTTCAGCCGTAAATGCGTGCGCAATCGCACCAAAACCTCCATCCAGATGCACAAGAAGGAAGACCAGGGCAAATGTTACACCAATCAGAAGGACAGAGCCCTGAATAAAATCTGTCCAGAGTACGGACTTCAGACCGCCTGTGTAAGAATAAATAATAGCGATCACACCCATAATGATAATCAATAAGTTTACACTGATTCCGGTCAGGCTTCCAAGTACCATACATGGCAGATACATGATGATAGACATACGTCCGATCTGGTAAACAATGAACATCACTGCTCCCAGTACACGCAGTCCTTTACTTTCAAATCTCAGCTCCAGATAATGATAAGCTGTATCAATATCCAGTTTGCTATAGATTGGCAGGAAAAATTTAATCGTAATAGGGATTGCAAGCAGCATACCAAGCTGTGCAAACCACATGATCCATGTTCCTGCGTATGAGTTTCCTGCCAGTGACAGGAATGAAATCGGGCTTAATAAAGTTGCGAAAATAGATACGGAAGTAACCCACCACGGTACGGTTCCGTCACCTTTAAAATATTCTTTTCCTTTCATTTCCTTCTTAGCGAAATGAAGACCGGCAAATAATACTGCTGCCAGATAAACTACTAAAATAATCAAATCAATATAGGTAAATCCCTGCATCCTTTCTTCCTCCCTATGTTCCTTTGGGCAACGATGTTACGACTTATAAATATTTCTTTTTCGCATCACAGATCATCTGTGCAGCTTCTTTTACAATGTCCATATCAGCATCAATCAATGCCGGAAGCGGCTCTCTGACTCCGCCGAGTTCCAATCCTTCATTAATCTTGAGAATAGCTTTGATCACTGCATACATGTTTCCGTGTGCAGAACACATTTTGTAAATAATCTCGTCACATGCATACTGAATTTCTCTTGCCTTCTCCATCTCGCCTGCTTTTACATAATCATCCAGTTTCAAATATAACTCAGGCATAACACCATAAGTTCCACCAATTGCTCCTTCTGCTCCGATGACACGTCCACTCATGAACTGCTCATCCGGTCCGTTGAAAATAATATAGTCAGGACCTGCTGCCTGTTTGAACATCTGGATATCCTGAACCGGCATAGAAGAATTCTTTACACCGATAACATTAGGATTCTTTCTCATCTCAGCAAACAGGCTCTGTGTAAGAGCTACACCTGCAAGCTGTGGAATGTTGTAAATAACGAAGTCTGTATTTGGTGCTGCTGCACTGATATCATTCCAGTACTTGGCAATTGCATACTCCGGTAAATGGAAATAAATCGGAGGAATCGCAGCGATTGCATCTACTCCAAGACTCTCAGCATGTTTTGCAAGTTCCTGGCTGTCTTTTGTGTTATTGCATGCAACATGTGCGATAACTGTCAGTTTTCCTTCTGCTGCTTTCATAACATTTTCAAGAACGATCTTACGATCCTCAACGCTCTGGTAAATACACTCCCCAGAAGATCCGTTTACATAGACACCTTTCACACCTTTTTCAACAAAATATTTTGTCAGTGCCTGAACAGCCTCTGGGCTGATGTTTCCATCTTTGTCATAGCAAGCATAAAATGCCGGGATAACGCCTTTGTACTTCTCAAGATTTCTCATAGTTACTTGTCTCCTTTTCTTGTTTTTTATGTTTTTAAATTTATGTTTAAAATAATTAAGCTCTTATTTTGCTTCAGCTTTTTTCTTTATAAGAAGAAAGCTCTTAAGCTTCCAGTTTTTTCATCTCATCTACAAAAGATTTTGTGATAAGCTGTGGTCTTGTAATAATTGAACCAACTACTACGCTATATGCTCCAAGCTCGATCACATGTCTTGCTTTTTCAGGAGTATTAATATTTCCTTCTGCAATGACACAATGCTTTGTTCCGGCAACAATCTTTCTTAAAATCTCAAAATCATTTGCTTCAATCTTGTCACCTTTACTCTGTGGTGTATATCCGACCATCGTTGTTCCGATGAAGTCAAATCCGAGTTCATCTGCATGAAGTGCTTCTTCAACAGTGGAACAATCCGCCATCCAAAGCTGATCCGGATATTTTTCTTTTGCTTCTTTAAAGAATTCGTCCAGTGTCTTATTTCCCGGTCTTTTGGAAATGGTAGCATCCATTGCGATAATTTCCGGCTTTACTTCCATCAGTTCATCAATCTCTTTCATGGTAGGAGTAATATAAATGTCACTGTCTTCGTAATCTCTCTTCACAATACCGATAATTGGAAGATCTACCTGTGACTGAATCTCTTTAATGTCCTCTTTTGTATTTGCACGGATTCCAAATGCTCCACCTTCTTTTGCAGCTAAAGCCATGCGTCCCATAATGAAAGAAGAATGCAACGGCTCATTTGACAATGCCTGACAAGATACAATTAATTTACCTTTCAGGTTCTCTACCTTCTGATTCATCTTTAATGTCCTCCTTCGTTCTAGTTGCAGTATAAGTTTTTCTGAAACTTTTTTCAATATGTTGTGTGTATTCCGAAACTAGTTTCATACTTTTTGACTGAAACTCAATTTTTCACAAATTGTATGCGTCTTCTTTTGTAAGCATTGCACAAATCAATGGTAGTTTTTTCAGACCTTGAAACTAGTTTCTATATTTGCTTATAATATTGAAATAACGGAACAAATCAGTATACTTAATATCAGAAACAGGAATTTTACATTACAGAAAACACATTTTATAACAACAAAACAAATGCATCTGAAATTTATTTATCAGAATGTAAAGTAAAAAAAGAAAAGTGAGGTATAGCTATGGTTATTTACAAAGCAAAAGATTATCAGGACATGAGTAGAAAAGCTGCAAATATTATTTCAGCACAGATTATTATGAAACCAAACTGTGTGCTTGGACTTGCCACAGGTTCTTCCCCAGTCGGAACTTACAAACAATTGATCGAATGGTATAAAAAAGGGGATTTAGATTTTTCACAGGTAACGAGTATCAATTTGGACGAATATAAAGGTTTAAGTCCGGAAAATAATCAAAGCTACCGTTACTTTATGAATACCAATCTGTTCAATCATGTAAATATCAATAAATCCCACACATTTG
>CAJJNI010000245.1 GCA_905193085.1 uncultured Lachnospiraceae bacterium
TTTTGACTGTGGCTTTACTTTTTATTCAGTCTGTTTATCATCTTTATTTTCTACTGATGATAACAATTTTTCAAACAGTTCTTCTGTCATCTCTATATCCGATGCCTCAACTAAAGAACTCTTTTTAACATTTATAAAATATGAATATAATCTCATAAAAAATCTCAGCTTATCTTTATCTGAAAGCATTTGTGACTTAAGCCACAGCTCATCAAATTCATCTTTTTTACCAAATATTATGTATTCAGCAGGAACATTTAACCTCTCTTCTATCAATACAAGTTTGTCAATCGGAATTCTTACATCTCCTCTTTCCATTTTCTTGTAACCGTCATATGACATATCTAATATTTCAGCAAACTGACTTTGAGTATAACCGTTTCCTGTTCTAATTGCTTTCAGTCTTTTAATTACTTCATTATTCTTCAACGCATGCATCTCCTAACAAAAATATATAAAACTCCTTTATAATTTTAATGCCAATTTTTGCGCATTCACAGTTATAATTTTTACCCAATGCATATAAAATAATTCACTTTTAATTTTGTCTAAAAATAATACCTGCCATTTTTCAGATGCATGACAATAAAAAAAGAGACAACCGAAGTCGTCTCGTAAAAGTCTGCCTGCGAAGATTCACCTCATTGCGTCCCGTTTTTTGCTTAATTTTTTATTTAACAATCATCAATAACTATTAATTATTAAGTGCTGTGTACTCTCATGCAGTATACTTTTTAAGTGCCTCTATATAGGTAGCTCCCCACCGGCTCGGTATCATTTTTTTATGGGTTATATACCCGATATGCATATCTCCGGCTTCATCAAGGGGTACCGATATAATGTTTTTTCCGTTTAATTCCTCATCAATTACTCCGGAACACACTGTATATCCGTTTAATCCGATGACAAGATTAAATAAAGTTGCCCTGTCTCTTACACGAATGTTTTTATTTTTTTCTTCCATACTGAATATCTCTTCCGAGTAATAAAAAGAATTGTGCTCTCCCTGTTCAAAAGAAAGATACGGATATGGCATCAAATCATTAAAACTGACTGATTCTTTCTCTGCAAGCGGGTGTTTATCACTTATAAAAACATGCGGTTTTGCAACAAACAGCTCATGAAATTCCAGATTGTTCACCTTTAATTCCTTAAGTATTACATTTTCATTAAAATCATTTAAGTATAATACACCAATCTCACTTTTCATTCTTGCAACATCATCTATAATCTCATATGTCTGCGTTTCCCTTAGACTAAAGTCATATTTGTCCTGACCGTATTCTTTAATCAAATCAACAAACGCATTTACCGCAAATGAATAGTGCTGTGTTGAAATACAGAACTGCTGTTTTATATCTGACTTTCCAAGATATTTTTCTTCCAAAAGATTAGCCTGTTCTAACACCTGTCTTGCATACCCGAGAAAAACTTCACCATCTTTTGAAACTGAAATCCCCTTATTTGTCCTGTCAAAAATTGTAATATTCATTTCATTTTCCAGTTCACGAATAGCGTTTGTAAGACTTGGCTGCGATATAAATATTTTTTTTGCCGCTTCTGTAATGGTTCCTTTTTCAGCTACCATCACAACATATTTTAACTGCTGCAGTGTCATAATTTCACCGTCCTGACATACCGATAAATTACTGAATAGCTTTATTTATTCTGTCCAAAGCTTCTTTTAAAATACTTCTCGGACAGGCAACATTTATTCTCTGGAATCCTCTTCCGCTTTCGCCAAATATCCTGCCACTGTCAAGCCATAATCCTGCTTTATTTATTATTGTATCTTCAAGTTCATCAACTGAAAGACCTGTCTGTCGAAAATCAAGCCATACAAGATATGTGCCCTCATGTTCTACCATATTGACACCTTTTAAATTATTTTCTACATATTTCTTCGTAAACTCGATGTTATCATTTACATATGAAAGCATAGCTTCGTACCACTCGCCACCATTTTTATAGGCAGCTTCACATGCAATAAGTCCCATTACTCCAATCTGGCTTATTCCGGCAGCATTAACTTCCTGTCTGAATTTCTTTTTTAATTCCGGATTTGAAATTATAATATTTGAAACCATAAGACTTGCAATATTAAATGTTTTGCTTGGTGCTGTACATGTCACTGTTATATCTGCAAATTCTTTTTTAATATTTGCAAAAACCTGATGTTTACCTTTGAAGACAAAATCCTGATGAATCTCGTCACTAACAACAGTAACACCATGTTTTATACAGATATTACCAAGCTTTGTCAGCTCTTCCTTAGTCCATACTCTTCCTACAGGATTATGTGGATTACATAATAAAAATAATTTTATGTTATTTTCTGTAATCTTTTTCTCAAAATCTTCGTAATCTATATGATACCTGTTATCATCTCCAAGATACAAAGTATTGCTTACAATATTTCTTCCATTGTCAGTAATAACTTCTGAAAACGGATAATATACAGGAAGCTGAATCAACACATTATCTCCTACATTTGTGAAAGTTTTTACTGCCATTGCAAGTGCAAATACTATTCCCGGAGTTTTAATTATCCAGTTTTCCTTAATTTCCCAGTCATGATGAGTTTTCATCCAACCTGACACAGCTTCAAAATAAGGCTTTGTTGTCTCACTGTATCCAAAAATGCCATGTTTAACACGCTCTTCTAATGCGTCCTGAATGTATGATGATGTCTGAAAATCCATATCGGCAACCCAGAGAGGAAGTACATCTTTTGGCATACCTCTTCTCTCTGCAAAATCAAATTTCAGGCAATCTGTGTTTCTTCTATTAATAATATTATCAAAATTCAAATTTCTTTCCATTATAAATCATCCTTCCAGTTCTTTGAAAATCTTATCAAACTCTGCTATTAAATCTTTAACATCTTCAATTCCAACTGATAATCTTAATGTATTTTCTGTAATACCGTTCTTTTCACGAATCTCTTTAGGAACATCTGCATGTGTCTGTGTTGTCGGATATGTTATTAAAGTTTCAACACCGCCCAGACTCTCAGCATATTTAATCATTCTGACACGCTCTAATATTCCAAGTGCAATCTCTGTGCTCTTAACCTTAAAAGTAAGCATTGCACCAAAGCCTCTTGCCTGTTTTTTCATAATTTCATGTCCCGGGTGTTCTTTAAGTCCAGGATAAATAACCTGTGTTACTATACTCTGCTCTTTTAACCAGTTTGCAATTTCTATTGCATTCTGCTGTGATTTTTCCATACGGATACCAAGAGTTTTTATACCTCTTAATATGAGCCAGCTATCAAACGGAGCAAGTCCTGAACCGGTTGTCTTTATTAAAAATCTAAATTTTTCACTGATATCTTCTCTGTTAGTTACAAGAAAACCTGCCAATGTATCATTATGTCCGCCCAAAAATTTTGTTCCACTGTGGACAACAATATCAGCACCCAAATCAAGCGGGTTCTGGAAATAAGGAGACAAAAATGTATTATCAACAATGAGTAATATATTATGTTTTTTTGTAATTTTAGATAATTTTTCTATATCTGTTACATTCATCATAGGATTAGTAGGAGTCTCGATATAGACAGCTTTTGTATTTTCTTTTATATAAGATTCCACATTTTCATTATAACAGTCAATACTTGTTATTTCTATTCCGTTTTTTACACTTACATTATTGAATAAACGAA
>CAJJNI010000246.1 GCA_905193085.1 uncultured Lachnospiraceae bacterium
AGGTTATTGAAGAGTATAACAGTGTGCTTGTATATCCACCGGTAGATGATTTGTTTAATGCTTTTCATTATACACCACTTTCAAATGTTAAAGTGGTTATATTGGGGCAGGACCCTTATCATGGGGACGGACAGGCACATGGCTTGTGTTTTTCGGTAAAAAAAGGCGTCGATATCCCGCCGTCTCTGGTTAATATATATACAGAGCTTCATGATGATATAGGCTGCGAAATTCCAAAACACGGTTGCCTTGAAAAGTGGGCAAAAGAAGGCGTGCTGCTTTTGAACACAGTTCTTACGGTTAGGGCACATCAGGCACTTTCCCACAGGGGAATCGGTTGGGAACAGTTTACAGATGCCACAATAAGAATACTCAATGAACAGAACCGCCCTATAGTATTTATTTTATGGGGTAAGCCTGCACAGGAAAAAGAAAAAATGTTAAATAATCCAAAACATCTTGTGCTTAAAGCTCCTCACCCAAGTCCACTCTCTGCTTATCGTGGTTTTTTTGGAAGCAGACCATTTAGCAGGACAAATGAGTTTTTGGAAAAAAATGGTGTAGAACCGATAGACTGGTCGATAGATTAGGTATTTTATAAAATGAAAGGTGAATAGAAAATAAATGAAAAAAATAATACAACTTATAGAAGAAGAGATTTCGGTTAAATTTGAAGAATGTGGCTATGACAGCAAATATGCAAAAGTTACAGTGTCAAACAGACCAGATTTGTGCGAATATCAGTGTAATGGTGCGCTTGCTGCAGCTAAAGAATACAAAAAAGCACCTATAATGATTGCAAATGAAGTTGTTGAGAAGCTTAAAGACAGCCATATATTAAAAAGTGCTGAAGCTGCAATGCCTGGGTTTATTAATATGAAAATAGATGAAGCTTACCTTTCAAAACATCTGATGGGTATGGTAATTGCAGATAAGTTTGGTTTTGTGGGTGAGAAATCACCAAAGAAGATAGTTATTGATTATGGCGGACCAAATGTTGCAAAACCATTGCATGTCGGTCATCTTCGTTCTGCGGTAATAGGCGAAAGCATAAAGCGTATTATGAAATTTGCCGGAAATGATGTCCTGGGTGATGTGCATCTTGGAGACTGGGGACTTCAGATGGGACTTGTTATAACAGAGTTAAAGCACAGACAGCCTGAACTTGTGTATTTTGATGATAACTATACAGGTGAATATCCAGAAGAAGCACCTTTTACAATTGCAGAATTAGAAGAAATATATCCAAGTGCGAGTGCAAAATCAAAAGAAGATGAAGCATATAAAAATGAAGCCCTTGAAGCTACTTCAAAGTTACAGAGTGGAGTTAAGGGATATCGTGCATTATGGAATCATATAATTAATGTTTCGGTTTCTGATTTAAAGAAAAATTATGATAAATTAAATGTTTCATTTGATTTGTGGAAAGGTGAATCAGATGTGCAGCCATACATTCCTGATATGGTGCAGAAGCTTCAGGACGACGGATATGCTCATGAAAGTGAAGGCGCAATCGTTGTTGATGTTAAAGAAGAGACGGACACAAAAGAAATACCGCCATGTATAGTTTTGAAATCTGATGGTGCTGCACTTTATGCAACTACTGATTTGGCAACTATTATTCAGAGGGAAGAAGACTACAATCCTGACAGAATAATTTATATTGCAGATAAAAGACAGGAGCTTCATTTTACACAGGTATTCAGGACAGCAAGAAAATCAGGTATTGCAAAAGATAATACACAGCTTGATTTCTTAGGCTTTGGAACAATGAACGGTAAAGACGGAAAACCATTTAAGACAAGAGATGGCGGAGTCATGCGTCTTGAAGTGCTTCTTAAAGATATAGAAGAAGAAATGTACAAAAAGATTGCTGAAAATGAGAAGCGCAGTTTTGATGATGAAAAAGAAGCAAAAGATACAGCAAAAACAGTTGCACTATCAGCAGTAAAATACGGAGATTTATCTAATCAGGCTTCAAAAGACTATATTTTTGATATAGACAGATTTACATCATTTGAAGGTAATACAGGTCCATATATTTTATATACTGTTGTAAGAATAAAATCTATTCTTAAAAAGGCAAATCTTTCAAATGATATGGTAATTTTACCTGCTAAGAGTGAAAGTGAAAAAGAGCTTATGCTTGAACTTGCAAAATTTTCTACAGCAATAGAAGGTGCATATGAAGAGCTTGCACCTCATAGAATATGTTCATATATATATGACCTTGCAAATGCATTTAATAAATTTTACCATGAGACAAAAATTCTTTCAGAGGAAGATGCTGCCCAGAAATCATCATGGATTCAGCTTTTGCTTCTCACTAAGAATGTTTTGGAGTGCTGTATGGATTTATTGGGCTTTAGTGCGCCGGAAAGAATGTAATTATGAAAGAAAACAGCATTTTAAAAGAAATTTCATATATGCTTAAAGATGTTTTATGCGTGATTTTAAGTCTGATAATATATATTTTTATTCAGGGGCTTTCAGCGGGCATACTTGTAAATAATTTTAAATTTTCTTCCACGACAGCTAACATAGCAGGAAGTATTTTGTGCATGGTTGTTTTATTTCCGTTGTTTTATCTGCCGGTTAAGAAAAAACTTATAGAGAATGAATTACGGCTTGAACTTAAAATAAATAAAAAATCACTTGTGTGGGTTATAATAGCAGGTGTAAGTTCGTGTATGCTTTTAAATACACTTGTTATGCTTACACAGATAAATAATATAGTTACATCGTATGATTCCGTTGCGGAAGTATTATATGGTGCAGACATATTACCTGTATGCGTACAGATGATAATAGTTGCTCCTTTAATAGAAGAGTTACTGTTTCGTGGCATAATCTATCAGAGATTTAAATCGGCATTTGCGTATGTTGCGCACAGTGCCGGTTTAAAGAAATACCCTCAAATTATGGCAGCGTTATTTTCGGCTGCCATATTTGGTTTTCTGCATGGTAATCTGCTGCAGGGAATATATGCATTTTTGCTTGGAATGATACTTGCTTTCATTATGGAGAAATATCAGTCTTTGCTGCCATGTATACTTTTTCATATGTCAGCGAATCTTATTTCTGTATTGGGAACAAAAACAGGACTGCTTATGTTTATATTTACATCAAAGAGCTCTCTTATTATTTATTCAGCCATTTCAGGGCTTTTGTTGGTGATTAGTCTGGTGAAATTAGCAATCGGCAGGTGTGCTGAGTAAAAAAATACTTATTATTTTTAAAAATGAGAAAACGAGAGCAAATAAGAGATATAACTAGAGAACGAGAGAAAATATATTGATTTACAATGAATAGTGCATTTGCATAAAATGTCTAAATTAAATAATATATCAGTAACGATTAGCACTCGGCTAAAGTGAGTGCTAATAATATGAATAATATAGGAGGAATTAATTATGAAGTTATCACCTTTAGGAGACAGAGTCGTATTAAAACAGTTAGAAGCAGAAGAGACTACAAAGTCAGGAATTATATTAGCAGCAGCAGCTCAGGAAAAACCACAGGAAGCAGAAGTTATCGCAGTTGGTCCTGGAGCAGTTGTAGATGGAAAAACAGTTCCTATGGAAGTTAAATGTGGTCAGACAGTTATATATTCAAAATATGCAGGAACAGAAGTT
>CAJJNI010000247.1 GCA_905193085.1 uncultured Lachnospiraceae bacterium
CATTAAGGTTCGCTGAGAAAATTCGCACTAAATTCGTGCTACGCCTTCGGCTTGCACTCATTAAGTGCTTATTTTTCGTTAGCAGCAGCAACGCCTGGGAGTTCTTTTCCTTCTAAGAATTCAAGTGAAGCTCCACCGCCTGTTGAGATATGTGACATTTTGTCACCAAATCCTAACTGGTTTACAGCAGCGGCTGAATCTCCACCACCGATGATTGTTGTTGCATCTGTTTCTGCTAAGCTCTTAGCAACAGCGATTGTTCCTTTTGCAAGAACAGGGTTCTCAAATACACCCATAGGTCCATTCCATACTACTGTCTTAGCTGATTTTACTGCATCTGCGAAAAGCTCTGCAGTCTTTGTTCCGATGTCAAGACCTTCCATATCAGCAGGAATCTTGTCTGAATCTACAACTTTTACTTCGATTTCAGCATCGATTGGGTCTGGGAATCCTGCAGCAATTGTTGTATCGATTGGAAGTAATAATTTTTTGCCGAGTTTATCAGCTTTTTCCATCATTTCTTTACAGTAATCAATCTTCTCATTGTCAACTAATGATTTTCCTACTTCATATCCTTTTGCTTTTAAGAATGTAAATGCCATACCACCACCGATAATTAAAGTATCACATTTTTCAAGAAGGTTGTTGATAACATTTAATTTATCTGCAACTTTAGCACCGCCTAAGATAGCTACGAATGGACGAACCGGATTCTCAACAGCATTTCCGAGGAAGTCGATTTCTTTCTGCATTAAGTAACCTACTACTGCAGTGTCAACAAGCTGTGCTACACCTACATTTGAGCAATGTGCACGATGTGCTGTACCGAAAGCATCATTTACGAATACATCACAGATTGAAGCTAAATCTTTTGAGAAAGCTTCTCCATTCTTTGTCTCTTCTGCTCTGTAACGTGTGTTTTCAAGAAGAATAACTTCTCCGTCTTTCATAGCTTCTACTGCAGCTTTAGCATTTGGTCCGACAACTTCGTTGTCAGCAGCGAATTTAACTTCCTGTCCTAAAAGCTCTGTTAATCTTGCAGCAACTGGCGCTAATGATAATTCTGGTTTTGGTTCTCCCTTTGGTTTACCAAGATGTGAACAAAGAATAACTTTTCCACCATCTGCGATTAATTTCTTTATTGTTGGAAGTGCAGCAACAAGACGGTTTTCGTCTGTAATTTTGCCATCTTTTAAAGGTACATTGAAATCACATCTGCAAAGAACTCTTTTGCCTTTTACATTGATGTCATCAACTGATTTTTTGTTTAATCCCATTGTATTAAACCTCCTGATTTTTGTTATTTTAAAAAGTTATTTTTCTCATAAATCATAAACAGGCCCGGTCCTATAGTCTGTGGCTACAAAACCGGACCCGTAGTGAGTCTTAAATTAAGTTAATAATCTGTTATAAGATTAAGCTAACTCTGAGAAGTATTTGATTGTACGAACCATCTGGCTTGTGTAGCTGTTTTCGTTATCATACCATGAAACAACCTGTACTTCATATAAGTCATCACCGATTGGTGCAACCATTGTCTGTGTTGCATCGAATAATGAACCAAATCTCATTCCTACGATATCTGAAGAAACGATTTCATCTTCATTGTAACCGAAAGATTCATTAGCTGCTGCTTTCATAGCTGCATTGATTCCTTCTTTTGTTACATTACTACCCTTAACTACTGCTGTAAGGATTGTTGTTGAACCTGTAGGAGTTGGAACTCTCTGTGCAGAACCGATTAACTTGCCGTTAAGTTCTGGGATAACAAGACCGATTGCTTTAGCAGCACCTGTGCTGTTTGGTACGATATTAACTGCAGCAGCACGAGATCTTCTTAAATCACCTTTTCTCTGTGGTCCGTCAAGTGTCATCTGGTCACCTGTGTAAGCGTGGATTGTACACATAATACCTGACTGGATTGGAGCATATTTGTTAAGAGCATCTGCCATAGGTGCAAGACAGTTTGTTGTACATGAAGCTGCTGAAATGATTGTATCAGAAGCTTTTAATGTTGTATGGTTTGTGTTGTAAACAATTGTTGGAAGGTCATTACCAGCTGGAGCTGAAATAACAACTTTACGAGCACCTGCATTGATATGAGCCTGTGCTTTTTCTTTTGATGTGTAGAAACCTGAACATTCCAAAACAACATCAACATTTAATTCGCCCCAAGGACAATTGTTAGCATCTGGGAAAGCGTAGATTTTGATTTCTTTTCCATCAACTGTGATTGAATCTTCACCAGCTGAAACTGTTTCAGCTTTCTCATATTTACCCTGTGATGAGTCATACTTTAAAAGATGTGCTAACATCTTAGGACTTGTTAAGTCATTGATAGCTACTACTTCATATCCTTCTGCTCCAAACATCTGTCTGAATGCAAGACGACCGATACGTCCAAAACCATTAATTGCTACTTTTACTGCCATGATTAAAAATTCCTCCTAGTGTTTAAATTTGTTAATGTTTTAATTTAAAACATTGACTTACTAACATTTTAACTAAAACGCCAAAAAAGTTCAACCCCATTTTTGGATTAATTACAGATTTTTGTAATATTTTTTACTATTATTGCAGACTTTTATAAAAAATATGTGATTTTTAATAAAATTAAATATAAGAAACTGATATTTTTTATTAACTGGCATAATAACGAAAACTCTTTCACAACAAATGCGCACAAATTAACTTTCTGATATAATGAATTTTTATACATATATAATTGAAATGAACAGTTAAATCATCTATAATTTTTATTGTATTCAGGTTTTATCCGTTCGTCTGTGTTATACAAAAACCTGATAAAACCACAAACCGTTTCTTGTAGTTTGAAACAAAAATAAATTTAAGGAGCTGATATTATGCTGTCTGATTTTCACATGCATACAGATTTTTCGGGGGATTGTGATATTCCTGCACAGACAATGATTGAGCAGGCAATTTCTCTTTCAATGAAACAGTTATGTATAACTGACCATTATGACTATGATTATCCCGATGAACCGGAATTATTTTTAATTGATTTTGATAAATATTTTGAAAAAATGAGTTACCTGAAAGAAAAATATTCAGATAAAATTGATTTGCGGATTGGAGTTGAGCTTGGCTTACAGCCGCATATTGCAGAGCATCTAAAAAAAATTTCACAAAAATATCCTTTTGATTTTATTATCGGTTCGTCCCATGTAGTTGATAAATGTGACCCCTACTACCCTTCTTTTTTTGAAGGAAGAGATGAAAAAGCATCATATAAAAGATACTTTGAGACTATCAGTGAAAATCTTTTGGTGTTTGATGATGTTGATGTATACGGACATATTGATTATGTTGTAAGATACGGTCCGAACAAGGATAAATATTATTCATACGAAGATTATTCTGATGTTATTGACACGGCTTTATCTATGTGTATAGAACATGGCGTCGGAATTGAATTAAATACAGGCGGTCTTGCATACGGATTAAAACACCCTAATCCGAGAGAAGATGTTATAAAACGCTATAGGGAGCTTGGCGGAGAAATAATTACTGTAGGCGCAGACGCACATAAGCCTGAGCGGATTGCTTACGAATTTTCAAAAGCCGGAGAAATTTTAAAACA
>CAJJNI010000248.1 GCA_905193085.1 uncultured Lachnospiraceae bacterium
CGCCGAGGACCGCCCGGACGCCCTCAAGGGCGGTAAGCGGTTTCCACAGAATGATTTAGAATATTTCTTTCTTATTTATAATAACTGGCGAGGTTAAATAATTTAAGAAAAGGAAAAAAGTTTTTTCTGCGGGTTACCGCACATAGCTTGTCGGATGAAGAAATACTGGTTTGTAAAAATTAAGTACTTCATCAATGAAATTAATTACTTTCTGTTTCATATTTCTCATCTCCTTTTGTTTTTCTGAAGTAATCATAACCCCAAATAGGATATATTGCTCGCCAAATTAATTTGAAAAGTGGACAAAAATTGCAAGATAAAGAAATATGTGCAGGTATGACTTTTTAGTAATGCTACGATTCAATACTGTTTCGATACTCAGAAGGAGAAATACCCTTCAATTTTTTGAATGTTCTGCTAAAATATAATGGATTATCATATCCAACAATACTGGCTACTTCTGTGATATTATATATATTGTTTTTTAACAGGGCTTCTGCGTTATATATTCGAATGGATAATATATATTGTAAAGGAGTAAATCCTGTGTATTGCTTGAAGTTACGAATAAACCAACTTGTACTCATATTGTGGCTTTGTGCGTACTTTTCAATGTTTATCTCTTGGTTATAATGTTCGTTAAAATAGAGTGTTGCAGAGTCCATGTCTTCTGCAATCTGGCTGTTACCCATTTTTGAACTTGTCTGAAAATGTCTGTGTGTCATGATAAATATTTCTCTTAAATGCATTTCTAATATTCCATCATAATGTTCCCGGCACATTTGAAGTTCTTGAATCATTGTTTTAAAGTGATTCTGATATTCTAATCTCTTACCACAGTAATATACATGTTTGCCTTTTGTGAAACCGTAATAGCGAAGGATGTTCGTTACATCGTTTCCTGTAAAGTGAACCCAGTATACTTCGGTTTGATCTTCGCCATAGTACTCATACTTTTGCGGTTCTTTTGGTCTGTAAAGAACTATATGACCGGCTGTAACAATCTCTTCTTTTTGGCTGAAATGAAAGTGGGCTTTTCCAGATGCAATGTACAGTAGCTGAAAGTCACGACGACCACGTGGTCGCCAGGTTGGTAATTTAGGGCGGGTAAACAAGTGATAAGTACCGCAACTGGTTACAATTAATGGTTTCGATTTATCTTTTATGTCCATAGTTGTATTGTTTAGGTAGGCATTGTTGGTGTACATATTTACTTTATCCCTCCCATTTTTCTGACTTGGTTCATTTTTTTGATGTGCACTTTGATGAAAAAATAGATAAAACTTACGTTATTTTAGAAATTGTATCATTTTGTGCATGTTTTGTCAAATTCTTGATATGTATTTTTCAGAGTCGATTTAGTATAATTTCTTACATAAGAAAGACATGATTTGCAACGGCGAGGTTACAAATTTATCAAAAGAAAAGGAGATTGTTATTATGGAGCAAAAAAGGTACCTAAAAATGCGAAACATTGTCGGATATGGAACAGGTGATATTGCAGGTAATGTGGTTTATGCATTTTTATCATCGTTTGTAATGATTTATCTGACAAACACGGTAGGATTAAATGCGGGTATTGTAGGAACATTGATTGCAGTATCAAAGCTGTTTGATGGAATCTCAGATGTATTCTTTGGTTCAATGATTGATAAGACAAAGAGCAAAATGGGTAAAGCAAGACCGTGGATGTTCTGGGGTTTCTTCGGATGTGCAATCACATTATTCGGAGTATTTGCAATCCCTACTAATATTGGAAAAACAGCACAGTATGCTTGGTTCTTTATTGCGTATACATTATTGAATGCTGTGTTTTATACGGCTAACAATATAGCATATTCGGCACTTACAGCACTTGTAACAAAAAACAGTAAAGAACGAGTGCAGATGGGGTCTTTCAGATTCATCTTTGCATTTACTACAAGCTTATTTATTCAGACAATTACAGTAAGTGCGGTTGACGTATTAGGTGGTGGAGCAGTAGGCTGGAGAAACATAGCTATTATTTACTGTATTTTAGGTGTTATTACAAATACTCTTGCAGTATTTTCTGTAAAAGAACTTCCGGAAGAAGAACTGAAGGACTGTGAAGATGCAGAGGAAAAAAAGGATGACAAACTTACTTTAATTCAGTCGGCAAAGTTACTGTTCAGCAATAAGTATTACTTAATGATTTGTGGGGTATATATTCTTCAACAGTTATATGGAGCAATGATTAACATTGGAATCTATTTTATGACATATGTGCTTCTTAATAAAAATTTGTTTGGAGCATTCTCCTGGGCAGTAAATATTCCGTTAATTATAGCATTGGTGTTTACACCTAATTTGGTTTCCAGATGGAAGGGAATGTATAAACTCAATAAGTACAGCTATATGGTAGCAACAGCAGGTCGTTTGCTGGTAGTTGTAGCAGGATACATGGGAAGTGTACCCTTGATGTTACTCTTTACAGCAATCGCAGCTTTAGGACAGGGACCTTGGCAGGGCGACATGAATGCGGTTATTGCATCTTGCTCAGAACATACATATTTAAAGACCGGAAAAAGAGTAGATGGAATCATGTATTCATGCACTTCATTAGGTGTAAAACTTGGCGGTGGTCTTGGTACAGCAATTGCAGGTTGGCTGCTCGAAATGAGTGGATTTATCAATGGTGATGCTGCGGTACAGCCAGACAGTTGTATTAATATGATGTATTTTATGTACCTTTGGCTTCCGTTCATTTTTGATTTGGTTATTACAATCATTCTTTCATTTATGAATGTGGAAGAGGCTAATGAAAAATTGAAAGCAGAAAGACAGTAAATAAAAATGGCCTTTAGAGTAAAAGCTTTAGAGGCTATTTCAGAAAGCGAGGAATATTATGCAGGCAGATATTAAATGGTTAGATAATCCGGAAGTGTTTCGTGTAAATCAGATAGAGGCTCATAGTGATCATAATTATTATCTGAATTATGAGGAGTTCAAGAGCGGTAAGAATAAACTGATGCAATCATTAAATGGCGAATGGGATTTTAAATTCAGCATCAATGTTATGGAAAGACCGATGAATTTTTATCAGACAGATTATGATAGAAGTGGTTTTGACAAGATTCTAGTTCCCGGTCACATTGAGCTTGCCGGTTATGATCAGATTCGGTATATCAATACGCTGTATCCTTGGGAGGGGAAAAGATACCTTAGAGGTGCACATAGCATAGATGGTGCTGGTGATGGAGCTGGAATGTTCAGCAAAGCAGAGTATAATCCGGTAGGCTCTTATGTAAAACACTTTGATCTTGATGAGAATCTGGTTGGTAAAAGAATCCATATTTGCTTTGAAGGTGTGGAAGAGGCAATGTATGTCTGGTTAAATGGGGAATTTATCGGATATGCAGAGGACAGTTTTACACCATCGGAGTTTGATTTGACCCCATATATTAAAGCAAAAAATAATGTGCTTGCGGTACAGGTTCACAAGATGAGCACAGCAGCTTTTTTAGAGGATCAAGATTTCTTCCGCTTCTTTGGTATTTTTAGAAATGTGACATTGAAGGCGATTCCGGATGTTCATGTACAGGATATGTGGATTAAACCTACTTTG
>CAJJNI010000249.1 GCA_905193085.1 uncultured Lachnospiraceae bacterium
AAATCAGCTTGATAAGCTTTTGTCATGTATACGCAATAAAACAAAAGAATCAAAAGTACATGAGCTTACTGTTGAAGCGGGAAGACCTGACAGTATTACTGAAGAGAAGCTGACAGTATTGCTTAATTATGCTGTCGACAGAATATCAATCAATCCTCAGACCATGAATGATGATACATTAAAGACGATTGGCAGAAAACATACAGTAAAACAGACTGCAGATGCATTTAAGCTTGCAAGAAAAATGGGATTTGATAATATTAATATGGATATAATCGTAGGACTTCCGGGCGAAGAAAAAGAAGATATCGAAAATACTTTAAAAGCAGTAAAAGCCTTAGGACCGGACAGTCTTACAGTACATTCACTTGCAATTAAAAGAGCCGCAAGACTTAATACGCAGAAGGGATTATTTACAGATTACAAGAGTATTAACAGTTCTGGGATAATGAAGATGACTGCGGACTATGCAGCTTCGATGGGAATGAAACCATATTATCTTTATCGTCAGAAGAATATGACCGGTAATTTTGAAAATGTCGGTTATTCGGTTAAAGGTAAAGCTGCACTCTATAATATACTGATAATGGAAGAAATGCAGACAATTGCTGCCTGTGGAGCAGGAGCTTCTTCAAAATTATATATACCATCAGAAAACCGTATTGAAAGAGTTGAAAATGTAAAAGATGTAGGAGTATATCTTGAGCGTTTTGATGATATGATTAATCGAAAGAAAAATGCTGTAGAAAAAGAGGAAGGAAGATTGTTTAATGCTTATTGACAGTGTTAATCAGATTGGATTTAGTAATGTTGAAGATGATGAAATAAGTGATGAAATAAGTGATGAAATAAGTGCAGTTATTTATCACAGTATTATAGTCAGTAATCTTGCATATAAAGTCGGAAAAGAACTGGGACTTTCTAAGGAAAGATGTTATGAGCTTGCATATGCGGGAATACTTCACGATATCGGCAAAATTCATTTGAACAAAAAGCTTAAAATGGCAAGAATGGGCGCCGGTAAGAGGTACAAGGCAGAAGAGATGCGGTATGTAAGAAATCATTCAATATACAGCTATAATGCCCTAAAAGAAAGAGACTGTTCTGATTATATATTAGATGCTGTGCTTTATCATCATGAAAACTTTGACGGAACCGGATATCCGGAAGGTCTTAATGGAAATGATATACCACAGGGTGCAAGAATTTTGAGAGTGTGTGATGTTTTTTCTGCATTAGTTGATAGAAGAATATATAGAGAACCGCTCGATATTGATTCTGCAGTGGAGACGATGATAGATGAAGTTAAGAATTATGATATGAAAATTTTCCTTGCTTTTCAGAGGGTCATACATGAAGATGAGATGGAGATATTACTTTCGTGGATTGTAGAACATAATCAGAATGTGGAAAAAAGAATCGAAGAGAAAAAGCAGGAGAAAATGAGAGAAAACAGAAAAAGAAAAGTTGCAAAAATGTTGAAATAGGATTACATTGTGTCTTAATGACAAGAAGGAGGAATTATGGCTTTAATTAAGAAACCTGTTAATGGAATGAAAGATATTTTGCCTGAAGAAATGCAGATAAGAGATTATGTGATTCAGGTAATTAAAGATACTTACAAAGGCTTTGGTTTTACATCAATAGAAACACCGTGCATGGAAAATATCAAGAATTTATCAAGCAAACAGGGCGGTGAAAATGAAAAACTTATTTTCAAAGTTTTAAAGCGAGGAGAAAAGCTTAATCTTGAAACCGCTACATGTGAAGAAGATGTTGTTGATTTTGGCATGAGATACGATTTGACAGTTCCGCTTGTGCGTTATTATTCAAATAATGCAAATAATCTTCCATCACCTTTTAAGGCACTTCAGATGGGAAGTGTATGGAGAGCTGACAGACCTCAGAGAGGCCGTTACAGACAGTTTATGCAGTGTGATATTGATATTCTTGGCGAACCGTCAAATCTTGCTGAAATTGAACTTATTCTTGCAACAACAACAACACTTGGAAAGCTTGGTTTTAAGAATTTCCAGATTAGAATAAATGAGCGTAGAATTTTAAAGGCTATGGCTTCATACAGCGGATTTAGTGAAGAATCATTTGATACAGTATTTATAATTCTTGACAAGATGGATAAAATCGGTCTTGACGGTGTTGCAGATGAGCTTATTGAGAGTGGTTTTGATAAGGCGGGTGTTGATAAATATCTTGATTTATTCAAAGGTGTAGAAGCTTCTGATAATGGTATTAAGTACCTTGCAGATACACTTGAAGGCTTTTTGGATAAAGAAGTATCAGATAACCTGCTTGAAATTATCGACAGTGTGGAGGCTACAAAGCTTGCACAGTTTGATTTGGTATTTGACCCGACACTTGTTCGTGGTATGTCATATTATACAGGTACAATTTTTGAAATTGCAATGCCTGAATTTGGCGGAAGCTGCGGTGGCGGCGGACGTTATGATGAGATGGTTGGTAAATTTACAGGAAAAGATGTTCCTGCATGCGGATTTTCAATTGGTTTTGAAAGAATAATTCTTCTTTTGATGGAGCAGGGTTTTAAAGTACCACAGAGTGCTAAGAAGGTTGCATACTTAATTGAAAAGGGTTATCCTGGTGAAAAGTTAAAAGAAGTTATCTCACAGGCTCAGGAAGAGCGAAAGAGCGGCACACAGGTGCTTGTAGTCAGAATGAACAAAAACAAGAAATTCCAGAAAGAACAGTTATCAAATGAAGGATACGAGGAATTTAAAGAATTTTTTAAATAAGGAGGATATTTTACAATGGCAGAGTCTATGCAGGGAATGAAGCGTTCCCATAGATGTACGGAAGTTACTAAGGAAATGGTCGGCAGTGAAGTTACTGTCATGGGCTGGGTTCAGAAGAGAAGAAATTTAGGAAGTCTTATTTTTATTGATTTGCGTGACCGTTCAGGTCTTCTTCAGATTGTTTTTGATACAAATGATGTCGGTGAAGAAGGTTTTGAGAAAGCATCAAAGCTCAGAAATGAATTTGTTGTAGCTGTAACAGGTAAGGTTACAATGAGAGAAGGTGCTGTCAATGAATCTTTAAAAACAGGTGAAATAGAGGTAAGAGCTAATCAGATAAGAATTTTATCAGAATCAGAGACACCTCCGTTCCCGATTGAAGAGAACAGTCAGACTAAAGACGATTTGAGATTAAAATATCGTTATTTGGACCTTCGACGTCCTGATTTACAGAGAAATCTTATGCTTAGAAGTAAAGTAACTACAATGGTAAGAAGCTTTATGGACAGTGAAGGTTTTCTTGAGATAGAGACACCTATGCTTACAAAGAGTACACCGGAGGGAGCAAGAGATTATCTTGTACCAAGCCGTGTCCACCCTGGTAATTTCTATGCACTGCCTCAGTCACCACAGTTATTTAAACAGTTACTTATGTGTTCAGGTTATGACAGATATTTCCAGATTGCAAGATGTTTCAGAGATGAGGACTTAAGAGCTGACCGTCAGCCTGAATTTACACAGATTGATATGGAATTATCATTTGTAGATGTTGATGATGTTATTGATGTTAATGAAAGACTTCTTGCTAAGAT
>CAJJNI010000250.1 GCA_905193085.1 uncultured Lachnospiraceae bacterium
AATATATATGATAAATACGAGCCTTCAATAAGTCTGTTTGTTGAAGAACAGCTTATGAAAAAAAGAGTTACGGAAGATTTGATATATCTGTATGAAGAACATATGGATGTGCTTGTACAGAAAAAAGAATATTGTGAAATACTTGAAGAACTTATCTTTTCATGTGTAGTTAAATGTCAGCATGATAAAGCACAGAGAGTTATTGTAGGTTATCAGGAATTGTCGGAATATGACGAATATATAATGACAGATAAGAAGGCATATGTGAGAATTTATACAGATGCTGCATTTGTAGCAGTACAGGATTTAAACGCAAGACTTCATTTTGAAACTGTTGATTTCAGTATTAAGCCGTTGCTTACAAGAAGTAAAATAACAAGATATGCGGCAGCATTTGAGAAAAAAACGGTTGGGCTTTTGTTAAACCGGTATAAGAAATCTGGAATTATTTTGGAAACTGACGGAGTGACTATTTGTCACAGGCTGCTAAGACAGGAGCATATTACAGATAAATTTAAAGAAGAGCTGCTTGGAAAATTAATTAAAATATTTGAGGAAAGATATGACGAAGAGGCAGTTGTAAATTTATTATGTAAACTTAATTTTGATGTGCTTGATTCAGAAAAAAGAGCAGAATATATAGGCAAAATGGTAACTTACGGTATGTATGATGAAGCATATGAGCTTGTTTTTAAGTATGGTTTTGAACATATCAATTTGAAACGACTGGTAAGACTGTGCAGTCGTAAAATTTCATCAGGCTGTGATGAAGAAAGACTGCTTATGCTCAGTGCATATGTATTTATATCAGGAAAATATGATGAAGTAATGCTTGATTATCTTGTAGGTGAGTTTTGTGGTACAACTTACGATATGATAAAGTTATGGACTGCCGCAAAGAATTTTGATTTAGATTCATATAAGATTAGTGAAAGACTGCTTATACAGATGCTTTATACCGGATTTATGCCGGGAAAGACAGTTAATATTTTTGAAGATTACTGTGCACATGGGGCAAAACCGGAAGTTGTAATGGCATATATATCTTATTTGTCATATCAGTATGTAGTTAATGATCAGGTTGTTGAAGATTTGTTTTTTGATTATATATTAAAATTGTTTAACAGAGGAGAAATGCTTAATGATTCTGCTAAAATTGCGTTTGTTAAATATTGCAGCGGAAAAGAAAATTTAGACGAATCCCAGACCATCCTTGTTGAAGAAGCTGTAAATTTTCTTGAAAAAAAAGGAATAAGATTTTCATTTTTTAACAATGCAAAAAAAATTGCAGGAATAAATTCAGATTTGTATGATAAGACAGTAATTGAACATCTTGCAAATCCTTCAAAAAAAATAAGACTTTACTATAGAATACTTGATGGGAGTATGCAGAATACAGAGTTTATAACAGAAGAGTTAAAACCGATGCTTGGACCATTTTTTTCAAAAGAAATTGCACTGTTTTTTGGTGAAATGCTTCAATACTACATAACTGAACAGGAAGCAGGAAAAGAAGAGAGTGTTGTAAGCAGTGCTCTTATAAACAAAGAGCCTGATGAGCCTGAAGAATTAAATGGAATATATGGCTGGATAAATGAGATGTATCTGACCCTGTCATTAAAAGATGAAATATCGTTTATGGATTTACTGAATAAATTCAGAAGAAATCAGGTAATAGCAGAGAAACTGTTTGAATTAAAAGAATAGCCGGTGATTGTATGGAAAATGAAAAGATGCAGAGTGATAAAATAATTGCAGGAATAGATATAGAATCAGAAAGTGTACAGATATCGTGGTTTGGCGGACGATTAAGTGAACCTGAGACTGTCAGCATGCAGGTTGGTGTTGATAAGTTTAAGATACCATTTGCGCTGTTTTATCGTGAAGAGCAAAAAGATTATCAGTTTGGACATGCGGCAGTTGAATGTCACATTAATAATGAAAAGGGTGTTTTTATACCTTCTGTTTACAATAGCTGCATTAATAAAAAAGATGAATATATAGAAGAGAAGACTGTCTCGTCCACAGAATTAATGAATATTTTCATGGAAAAGCTTATACATATGGTAGAGATGATTTCAGATGCAAAAGAAATTTATTCAATTGTATACACAGCTTTTGAAATGAATGAAAATATGGTAAAAGTTTTAAAAGAGGCATCAAAGGCATATTCAGACAGAGGGACTAAGCTTTACTTTAAGACATATGATGAAACATATTTATCATACTTATTTAACGGACCATCGGAATTTTATGCAAGAGACAGTGTTTTGCTGTATTTTCATAAGGGGCAGCTAGATGTTTATCATGTGATGATAAATAAAAAATACAGACCGTTCATGATAAAACTTGAGCATAAAAAAATTGATGGGTTTGAAGCTGTAGATGAAGTTTTATTTTGCTCTGATGAAGATAAAGAGCAGTTAGACTGTCATTTCCTTGAAATTGTTAAAAATTTATTTGGACGGACACTCATATCTTCTGTATTTTTAACAGGAGATGGTTTTGACAATGGGTGGATGAAAGAGTCACTGCGTTTCCTGTGTCAGGGAAGAAGAGTATTTCAGGGGAAGAATCTTTTTACCAAGGGGGCCTGCAACTATATAATGCAGGAAATTCATAATGATAAAAAATATCATTATGACGGAAGTGCCCGGTTAAAATATGAAATTACAATTCCTATGTGGCAGCAGGGAAACAGTAAGACATATGAAGTATATGATGGTAAAGGTGACTGGTATGAAGTAGATAAAACTTTTGAATGTCTTTTAGATGAATGTGACGATATTAGTATTGATATTGTAAATACAGAGAACCCGCAGGAAAAGAAAACAGAGCATCTTAAGCTTGAAGATTTACCCAAAAGACCATCTTTGGCAACTAAAATAAAGGTTGACATAATGATGAAGGGCAGAAATAAACTTTACATTTGTGCACGGGATTTAGGGTTGGGAGAATTTTTTGAAGCGACAGACAGAATCTGGGAGAAAGAAATTCTGCTGAATTCTTAATTGGGGGCTTTTGGAGCCCGACATCATTTTAATTTATGGAAAAGAGTGAGATTTTATGGGAAAACTGTTTCTGTGTGAGGGAACAAAAGCACGCAACCCTTTTTTTATAAGATGCATAGAGAAAAATGTATATACAATGGAAGAGCTGTGTTTCTTTTTTTACCATGAAATATATTTTGTAGAAGAATTTCATGACTGGGCTGAGCTGGCAGGCTGGCTTAAGCGTGAAATGAAAATGGACAGCCTTGCAAAAGAAATTCAGAGGCTTATAGTCGGATATGATACAAAAATGCAGATGGTTCAGCTGGTTTTGGAGACTGCGCATTACCGTTCAGGCGAGGAATTGCTTGAATATGAGAAGAAGTTGCAGCAGATTCATAAATCAACGGGATTTTTACGAAATAAAAAAAGAGCCGATTATCTTGTCCATAATTGTAAATACAAGCAGGCAATTGAACTTTATAATCAGATATTAAACAGTGACAATAAGCCGCAGGATTCGATTATTGCAGATGTTTATCACAATCTCGGTGTTATTTATGCAAAGCTTTTTTACT
>CAJJNI010000251.1 GCA_905193085.1 uncultured Lachnospiraceae bacterium
CAATTTACTCAGCCTCTAAATAATCATTGCTAAAACCTGTACCGGCTTTAATCTGATAATCAACTACTTCTGAATCATAAAGCCATTTATAAAAGCCGTCCCATCTTTCTGCATCAATGTAACCCCAGTAAGGAGCATCTGACTGGTATTTGTCTGCAAGCCATAACTGACTTTCTTTAACAATTTCTTCATCTAATTCAGGAACTGCTTTACATAAAATTTTTGCTGCATCCTCAGGATTTTCTATAGCATATTCGTACCCCTTCTTAAGTGCAGCCATAAATGCTTTTGCATCTTCTTTATTGTTTTCAAGATAGTCATTATTTGCTATAAGTACAGGACTGTAAAAATCGAGGTTTTTATCAATTTCACCAAAGTTAATAAAGTTAGTATCTATGCCCTGAACCTTAGTTGAAATTCCATCCCATGCATAATATACCCATACAGTATCTGTCTGATTTGTCTGTAATGCTGTAGGAACATCTGAAACAGTATTTGGAATTACTTCAAGCTTATCATAATCAGCACCATCTTTTTCCATAAGATATTTTAAAATTGCCTTTTCAATATCCATATCCCAGCTTGCATATGAATGGCCTTCCAAATCAGCCGGAGTCTCAATACCTTTTTCTTTTAAAGAGATAAGACCTGATGTGTTATGCTGTATAATTGATGCAACTGCTGTCACACCCATCTCTTCTCCCGGTTTATATGCCGGTGCAAGATATTCCTGAAAATCAAAACCAAACTGCGCTTTTCCTGAAGCAACTAAAACTGTTGCACCGTCTTCAGGTGGTTCCTGTATTTCAACATCAAGTCCCGCATCTTCAAAATATCCGTTCTCAAGTGCCACATACAATCCTGTATGATTTGTATTTGGTGTCCAGTCAAGAACGACTGTTATTTTATCTTTACCGTTTTCACTCTTACTGCTGTTCTTTGATGAAGTACTTCCACAACCTGCAAGTGCAACACACATTACAGCAGACATTAAACATGCTAAAATTTTCTTCATTTCATTTTCCTCTTTTTCATATTTTTTCTTTATTCTTAACCCGCTCCCATGGCATACATATTTTCTGCAATACCCCGACAAGCGCCATAAGAACAAGACTTAATGCTGTTATAAGAAAAATAACCGCAAACATTTTGTCAAAATCATATGATTTCTTAACTCTTGTCATATATACGCCAAGTCCAATATAACCGCCTAACCATTCTGAGATTACTGCTCCTACAACCGCATATGCAACTGACACACGAAGTCCCGCAAAAAAGTGGCTCATTGCTTCCGGAAGTTTTATATATCTGAATATTTTAAGCTGTGAGGCACCCATAACTTTCATAAGCTTCATTTCGTCAACATCAGCAGTCTTAAGTCCGTCAAACATTCCAACCGCCACCGGAAAAAAAGTCATAATTATTATAAGTACAATCTTAGGCAGCATCTCATATCCAAGCCATAATACCAAAAGCGGTGCAATAGCTATTGTAGGTATTGTCTGAGTTATAATAAGCAGTGGATATAATGCTTTATATAAGAAATCACACATATCCATAATTACTGCAATTAAAACGCCTAAAACAACCCCGAAAAACAATCCTATAAAGGCTTCCATAACTGTTACCTTTGCATGCGACATAAGCAATGGAAAATCATTTTTAAGTGCCAGAACTACTTCATATGGCGAAGGAAGCATATATTTGGGAATGAGTTCATTTGCAGATACAATCTGCCATATGCATAAAAGCAGTAAAATTACCGCCACCGGTATCAGTTTACTGATGGTGTTTTGTAATCTTCTTTTCAATTGTCAGCACATCTCCTTCCGGCTTATAAACAACTTTAACATAAGCTGAAACTTCTGCTGCACCTGCCTTTACCGCAACCTTCTGACATTCTTTAACAATATCCATAAGTTCGTCATAATCACCTTCTATAGTTGTCTCGAAAGGTCCTACAGAACAATTAAGCCCTTTGCTCTTAATATAGGCAATTACTTCGTCTACTATACGAATTAATTCCTCGTCTGAATCTGTTTTTGGTAAAACCTGAATTGCTACACTTGCATTCATTTTTAATTCCTCCTGATTGATTTTGTCAAAAATATCTGCAATCTTCATCGCTATTTGTTTGTATAAAACAAAAAACCTGTACCAATACAGGCACAGGAAAAAAACTTACAAAAATAAATAATCTCCCTACGCCGGTATTACCCGTATCAGGTATGAGGGTTAAGATATATAATCTTTCTCAGCCATATGGCACCCCTGATTGCTTTATATATTCTAAATCATCATTATTATATTGTCAAGTTATACTTTCTGCACAGTATAACAAAAACTAATCATCTTCGTCTGAGCTGTTTATTAAATTTATCATTTTTCTTCTGCTCATTTAATACTTTATCAACTTTTTTCATCATCTCATCTAATTGAGCATCATCTTTAGAATTATTCGATAAATATGAATATAATCTTAAAAAAATTCTCCATCTTTCTATATCAGGAAGTTTACAGACTTCAATCCATACATCTTCCGGCTGCGGCTTTTCATCATACAATACATAATCTGCTGATAACCCTAATCTCTCATTTAACATGAACAGCTTATCAACAGATATTCTTATTTCTCCGCTCTCTAATTTCTTATAACCTGACAGGGACATTTTCATTATTTCCGCAAACTTTTCCTGTGTATATCCTAATTCTTTACGAATTTCTTTCAGTCTTATTGTCTCCTTTGGTTTGCTCATAATTGTCCTCCTGTGATGTCTGATAAAATTATTGTTATTTTCTCTTTTTAATTTTACTCCTGTTTAATCATCACGAACAGACCTGTTTCCGGCACTGTTTAGTATATTTTGAAGGTGCTGTCAAATAAAAAAATACAGGTTCCACACAAAAATAAAGTGTGTTACCTGCACCAAAGACTGAAATATTTATTCTCTGAATGTGAGCGTTATTGTTGCTCCTTTATTTAATTCTCCTCTCATTGAGACGGCTCCCCCATGCCTTTGCATTACTTTTTTTACTATTGCAAGCCCGACACCGCTTCCCTCAAATTCACTGCTGCTTTGACACACTCATTCATATATCTGTAACCTGTAATCACAATCGCACATACAAACATGAACAAAGATAATGATACAATTGTAATTTTCCGGTTGCTCCATATTTTAATACTGCCCATAATTATTTCCCCTTTTTTAACGATTATATATAAATATTTGCAATTCGTAGTCACAATTTAATTTCATGCCTTATTATATAATTATCTAAAATTTACTTTGATATCTTCTTAATAAAAATATCCACCATTCACTTTAATAACAGTTCTTATAAAAAAGAAGCCACCCGAAATAACCGGAAATCTCCGATTTTTCAAATGACTTCTTTGTCTTTTTATAAAATTTCTTACAAAAATTCTGCATTAAATTTTATCACCGATAAGTACCTTTTTACCTTCAAATGCAAAGCCATAATGACGAATGCGTTCTTTTGGAATGCCGAGTGAAATTAGTTCGGCATCATAATTTTTGTCTTCTATCTGTTTTAAGGCTGAATG
>CAJJNI010000252.1 GCA_905193085.1 uncultured Lachnospiraceae bacterium
TTGGTGATTATAATATTGTCATGAGCCATATCCGCAACCTGCGTGGAAAAATAGAGGATAATCCAAGTAAGCCAATCTACATACAGACGGTATGGGGTGTAGGTTATCGTTTCAACAAAAAAATAAGCAGCGGTCTGTGAGTAGATTACAGATCACTGCTTATTTTTCATTTTTAATACCCAAGAGATATTCACAAGATACATGAAAAAATTCAGCAAGGGCAACCACTTCATAATCCGGTACAAAGCGTGTTCCTTGTTCAATACGAAGTACTGTAAGATCACTGAACTCATATCCGGCAAGCTGGAGTTGTTCAGCTAATGCTTTTTGTGATATGTGCTTTTCGGTTCGTAATTCTTTTACACGTTGTCCAATAAGGTTTTTGGAAGATTTCATATTCAAGATTCAGAGTATACAGGGTTTCACTTTCTAAAACACAGGATATACTCTTTTCATTTCTTGATGATGCATTTGAAACACTTGGTGGTGTTCCAGATGAAATAGTTACAGATAACATAAAGACTGTTATGGATAAAGCCAGAACAGAATATTATGCTGGTAAAGTAAATAATAAATTTCAGCAGTTTGCAGATGATTATGGTTTTAAAGTTCAGCCTTGTATTGCCGGACATCCGCATACTAAAGCCAAAGTTGAGGCACCTATGAAAATACTGGATGAAATAAGAGCTTATAATGGAAAGTTGAATTACAGGGAATTAGTTGAATTAGTGACAAGAATCAATAATCGTGTCAATTCACAGGTAAATCAGGGAACAGGAAGAATACCATTGATGTATTATAACAAAGAAAAGGCTTTCTTAAACAGCCTACCCGCTGATAACATAAGAAAGCCTTACCAAATTACCACAAATACTGCAAAAGTCAATCACTCAAGCATGTTTAATTATAAATGTTGTCAATACTCTGTACCACCAGAGTACATTGATAAGATTGTCTCATTACAAGTATATGATGGTTATATACATGTATATTGTAACACAGAATTTATAACTATTCATCAATTAAGTTCAAAAAAATTAAATTATATTTCAGAACATTATGCTGCAATTGCAAGAAAATCGCATATTTTCAGGGATGAGCATATAATGGACAGGGCAAAAGAAAATCTGGAAATTATAGGAAAGGTTTATGATTATGAGTAACAGTACATACAATCAGCTGACTGCTAATCTGGAGCTGCTGAAATTAACCCAGATGAAACTGCATCTTGATGAAATAAGAGATTTTGTAACAACAAACGGACTATCATTTACAGAAGGTTTATTAAAACTCAGTAATTACGAGGTTGATTTTAAGGAGCAGAATGCATCAAGGTCTATGATAAAGGCTGCAGCATTTCCGTTTGTAAAGGAACTTAAGGATTATGACTTCAACTTTCAGCCAAGTGTAAATGAACAGGAAATGCGGGAGCTTGCAAGTCTTGGCTTTCTCGAAAAGAATGAAAACATAGTGTTTCTTGGTCCGAGTGGAGTTGGTAAGACACATCTTGCAACTTCAATTGGTATTACAGCTGCAAAAAAACGTGTAAGCACATATTTTATTAAATGTAATGATTTATTGCAGCAATTAAAGCGTGCAAAACTAGAAAACAGGCTTGATGCAAGGTTAAAGCACTTCTGTCATTACCGGCTGCTTATAATTGATGAGCTTGGATATCTTCCTATCGATAAAGAAGATTCAAATCTGTTCTTTCAGTTAATAGACATGCGTTATGAAAAGAAAAGCACTATACTTACCACAAATATGAATTTTAATGAATGGGATGAAATATTTTATGATGCAGTAGTTGCAAATGCAATTATGGACAGAATATTACATCATGCACATGTAGTACCTATTTCAGGAAAATCATATAGGCTAAAAGATCATTTAAAACAAACAGATTAATTGTACATTTTTATATAATATTTTTTGTACATTAGGTCTTGACATTTTATACTTGACTTATAAATATTACAGGTGTAAGATTAGATAGAAGTTTAATAGTATATGAATGGTTGCAAATTTTTTTAAAAATAAATCTTACAACTGTAAGAAAAGGAGAAATATGAAGAAAAGAAAAAATATTAAGAAAAGAAAAAATATTAAGAAAAGAAAAAATTATGGGACTATCTGGATGATTAATTTATGCTTGATTTTGGTTGGGACTGCGATTTTTGTATGGTACATAAACGTACCGGTTGCATCACCAGAAGAAACATTAAAAGAGTATATGTCATATATTTCGAATCAGAAATATGAACAAATGTATGAAATGATTGATGTAGGAGCATCTGGGAATATCTGTCAGGAAGATTTTGTGAAACGTAATTCTGCTATTTATGAGGGAATTGGTGTAGATAATATTAAAATTCATATTACATCTTATGATAAAGAACAAAAAGAGATATGTTATGAAACATCTATGGATACTGTTGCAGGAAATGTAACTTTTGAAAATAATGTATCATTTATACAAGAAAAAGGAACGTACAAATTGGTATGGAGCGATTCTTTAATATTCCCAGAGTTGGATTCTACGGATAAAGTCAAAGTATCTGTAACAAATGCTGAGAGGGGACAGATTTTAGACCGAAATGGACGTGTGCTTGCAGGCAAGGGGGTGGCTTCTTCTGTAGGTGTAGTTCCAGGTAAATTGGAGAATAGAGATGATGCTATTAGTCAGCTTGCAGACTTGTTGGAAATGAAGGTGGAAGATATAGAACGGAAATTATCAGCTAAATGGGTAAAAGAAGATTCATTTGTACCATTAAAAACAATACCAAAGGTTGATGAATTAAAATTACTGTCGCTTGAGCCAGATAAAGAAACACTAGCTGAAAAAGAAAGACATGAAAAATTATTAGAAATTCCGGGTGTGAAAATTTCAGATATCGGTATAAGGGAGTACCCGCTCGGTGAGGCTGCCGCACATTTAGTGGGATATGTTCAAAACGTTACAGCAGAAGATCTAGAAGAACATGACGGGGAAGGATATACATCGAACAGTGTTATTGGAAAAAGTGGAATGGAAGGATTATTTGAAAAAGAATTAAAGGGACAGAATGGGTGTTCTATTACTATTGTTGATTCAAATGGCAATAAGAAAAAAATCATAGTAAGCACGATTGTAGAAAATGGAAAAGATATAAAACTAACGATAGATTCGAATTTGCAAAAAGAATTATATGAACAATTTAAAGATGATAAGAGCTGTTCAGTTGCTATGAATCAGTATACGGGAGAAGTATTGGCTTTAGTCAGTACACCTTCATATGATAACAACGATTTTATTAGGGGCATGTCAAGTGAAAAGTGGAATGCGCTGAATGAAGATGAGAACAAACCTATGTATAATCGTTTTCGACAGGTCTGGTGTCCAGGCTCTACGTTTAAGCCAATCATAGCTGCTATTGGATTAACAACGGGGGCGATTGATCCTAACGAGGATTATGGAAATGAAGGTTTGAGCTGGCAGAAAGATTCATCATGGGGGTCTTATCATGTAACGACGCTTCATGCCTATGAGCCAGTTATTTTAAAAAATGCTTT
>CAJJNI010000253.1 GCA_905193085.1 uncultured Lachnospiraceae bacterium
CCTTCCAGATAAAATTTGCCTGTTTTGAAAAAATAGTTATTCCCCTTGCCTTTTCCAGTTGAAATGTATCTAAAAATGTATCTTTATGGTCAACTCTTCCAAGTGAACGAATCGCACCTGACAAATACAGCATTCCTTCACTCAGCGTTGTCTTTCCGGCATCTACATGCGCCAATATACCTGTCACAATTTTCTTCATTATTTTATCCTCTATAAAATATCTAATATTGTATCTAAAACTTCTTTATCAAAATTTCTCTATCCTCTGCTGAAACATTCATTGCCTCAATCGCCTGTTCAGCAGGTCTTTTCATATTTTTATTTAAATTTTATTATACCACAAAACTCACAGTAACGCCAGCAAAAGCAGCTATTTATGAATTTACCCGCTAAAAACTCCCCTTGCATAACTTTACACTTTACTTTATACTTAATTCTATATTTTAATTTACAATACATACACAAATCTGACATTTGCTGTATTAAAAAATATTTTGAAAAGAGGTCTTACTTTATGGCTCGTTCTAACTGTGACAGTTGTGTTTATTTTGAATATGACGAAGATTATGAATGTTATATATGCACAATGGACTTAGATGAAGACGAAATGGCAAGGTTTATGCAGGACACATATTATGACTGCCCTTACTATAAATATGGTGACGAATATACAATCGTAAGAAAACAGATGTAATTTTATCTTATCCTGCATATTATATTACAACTAATAATACATAATCATACAGGATATAAAAATGACTATTTATACAGTTAAACCAAATGATACAATTGATTCTATAGCGGCTTCTTTTGCCGCTTCTCCTGAAAAAATTGCCTATGACAATCAAATTCCCTATCCGTATGCACTTGCAGTTGGACAGTCTCTGTTAATTGATTCAAATGAATCTTTTTATACAGGAAAGTCCATTTATTCAGGCGGTTATGCATACCCTTTCATTTCTCCCTGGGTTCTTGAAAACACACTTCCATATTTAACAGATTTGTACATTTTTTCGTACGGTTTTAGTGCCAAAGGCGAGTTGATTCCACCCATTATAGATGAAAAATGGATGATTTATATGGCAAAAAATTACAATGTAAGACCAATTCTTACACTTACTCCACTTGATTCATCAGGAAGTTTCAACAATAATCTTATTACATCTGTAGTAAATAATTCTTATGCAACAGATAATCTTATCAACAACTTAATAAATCAGCTTAACACATTTGAATATAAGGGAGTTGACATTGATTTTGAATACATCAAAGAAGAGGATAAAGATGCATTTTCATCGTTTGTCGCATCAGTGACTTCGGCTCTCAATGAATATGGCTATATTGTCTCAGTAGCACTTGCGCCAAAAACAAGTTCAACACAGGCCGGACTTTTGTATGCCGGCAAAGATTATCGGGCACTCGGTAAAGCCGCCAACTATGTCCTTCTAATGACATATGAATGGGGTTATAAATATGGTCCTCCAATGGCTGTTGCACCAATCAATAAAGTCCGGCAGGTGCTCGACTATGCAGTAACCGAAATAGCTCCGCAGAAAATTCATCTTGGAATACCCAATTACGGATATGACTGGGCTCTTCCATTTATAAAAGGAAAAAGTGCCGCAACAACAATTGGAAACATTGAAGCAGTTCAAATTGCCATAAATAATAATGCCGCAATTTCATTTGATGATACCGCAAAATCACCATTTTTTGAATATAGTTCCAATTTCCAGACAAATGAAGAACATATTGTGTGGTTTGAAGATGTAAAAAGCTACAATGCAAAATTCGGGCTTATCAATGAATATAATCTGCGTGGCATGAGCGTCTGGCACATTAACAGATTTTTTAATGCGGGCTGGCTTCTGTTAAATGATACTTTTACATTACAGCGTGACTAAAATTTTTTAAAAAGTCCATACTACTAATCAGACAGAGAGCGAGGTCTTTATGTGTGGGCAATATAATTACTTACTTAAATGAATTTGGAAATGTATCATTAAGGAAAATGCCTTTTAATGAAATTGATAATCTTGTTTTATGCACTCTTGCATACAATAACTTTGAAAATATTATTCCTGAAAATGCCGAATATTCTATCAGTGTAAAAAAAGCTGCAAAACTGTTTGTAAAAATGAAGCATCACTCTTTTATTCCAAAAACGGAACAGATTTTATTCAAAATGTCATGCAAAAGGCGCTTTTCTCGCGCAAAGCTATTTAACTATGTAAACTTCGTTGACAGCAATATCGGTATTCAGTTCTGTGCTTTTCATATTTTATTGAATGATAAAACAACATGTATCGTGGTTCGCGGAACAGACGAAACACTAACCGGCTGGGAGGAAAGTTTTTGCATAAGCTGTGAAAACATACCCTCATGCCATGCAGCAGCAAAATATTTAAAAACAACTATGAAGCCGGGCAAAATTTATCGTATAGGCGGACATTCAAAAGGCGGTTATCTTGCAGAAGCCGCCTATATCATGTCTCCAAAGCAGTTACAGTCACAGATAACTGCAGTCTACTCAAACGACGGTCCTGGTTTTTCTGTAAACACAACACATATCATGCCCCCAAAATCACTTTTCAGAAAACTCACAAAAATTGTCCCTGAATATAATATAATCGGTTCTCTTTTTGAAAATATGCCTCCAACTATGGTAGTCAAGACTAACAAATCCGGAATTTTATCACACGATGCACTTACATGGGAAATATCCAAAAATCATTTTGTAACAACGAAAAAAAGCAATATAAAAAGCAGGCTTATATCAAAAGCCTGCCATATATTTATAAATTCACTTAATTATCCACAACGCAAAAAACTTATCGAAAAAATTTTTTCCGTTTTAAAAAAATCTGGAATTATCAATACAATAAACCTGACACACAGAAAGGTTATTAATTCTGTTTTGTTATATTTTGTAAAGAAAATAAAACACTGACTGCTAAAATACACTCAGAATTTCTTTTATACGATGAATAATTAAATGTTTATCCCTTACTTTTTTGAAGCCTGCCGCTGCAATTTCTTTTCTCTCATCATCATTATGGCTGTATATTATCATTTTCTGAACCAAATCTGCCATATCTTCAAACATAACAAATTCTTTATCTGAATCAAACATACTCATCAAATCATTCTGTGGATTTGTAAGCAGAAAACCACCTGATGCCATTATATCAAAACACCTGTGCGAGATTCCGTTTGTTAATGCCCTGTCAGCAACATATACATTTATTTTTGACTTTTTATAAACATCATATGATTGTCTGATATCTGTTATATATTCATGTATATTATACAAATCTTTTTCATTATCTTCAATTTCCATGTCCGAATAAATTTGTGCAACACCTTTAATCCGGCTTAAAACTACCTGTCTCTCCTGCATAGTTACATACGGCTTAAATACTGTTTCATCAAGCAGCATACCTGAACTTATGTACAAATCTTTTGGAATCATAACAGTATATTTACTAAAATACTCTTCAATAACTCCCGGAGGAATATTGTTTGCTATCATATCTTTT
>CAJJNI010000254.1 GCA_905193085.1 uncultured Lachnospiraceae bacterium
AAAATTCTAAAATTCCTGGTTTAATTTTTATTTTACTGTCCTTTGATGTAAATACTGCCTTGTATTCTTCATCGGTAAGAATGCCTTTAAGTTCTTCTTTTGAACCGTCAGGAACAACCGCATAAAGTGAATCTACGAAACATAATCTCGGATATAACACACACCACCAGTTTTTTCCTTCTGCCTTACCTATTTCAACACACAATGCTTCATAATCTCCCTGTGGAAATGTGTAATCACCATATTTTTTTACCGGAAAATATCTTGTGCCGACTGATATATTTACATTCTCATCAAAACCTTCACTTCTTAAAATTTCTTCTGCCGCAGACTTTATTCCTTCTACATTTTGCGAAATAACATCTTTGCAGTCTTCTTTATCTTCACACTCCGAAAACAAAGGCTCAAGATAATCAAGCACTCCGTCACGGACCTTTAATTTAACATTCTGGTCATTAACATTGTCACTGTTTGCAATTACATGAAATCTCAATATTTTCTTTGCTATGTCAGACTGTATACTGTCATTTTTCATTCTTCTGTAATTTCCACAGACACAAAATACTGCCACAATAAAAATACCAAGTAATACTAATTCTTTTTTTAAATTAACCCTCATAAAAAACCTCCTCAATTAATTGATATAAATGAAACCCGGATTTCTCCGCACCCTGTGCTCCCGAAATCCTTCAAACCATTCGAAATCCGCTCATTTTTCGTAAAAATGGCTACTTTCGAATGGTTTGGCGGGTCAACAAGATTTATACAGCCTCTTATGAGCAAGCTCAACGAGCCTGCATAATCTTTTGACCCTGGGTTTCATAGTATAATTATTGACAGTTATTTTGCGGCTATTCAATAATGAAGTTTTTTTATTTAATTATTTTGTTGAATTAGTGCTGCGTTTTGTGATTAATTGCAGTTTAATGAAACATTTATTTTAAGCTCAAGATTCTGTACATATTTTGAATAATTATCCTGATATGCTTTCCAAAGCTTTCTGTTCTTTGTAGATAATTCGTAATAGGTGTTAAACAAATCTTTTCCCTGTGAAGCCTGTGCCATTTTCTGAAATTTCTTTGTAAGACATTCTGACATCAGCTGTTCCTTATCATAAATTTCCACAGAATCTTCTATTAAGTCACCGCTGTTATCTCTTGCTCTTCCTTTTATACTTATCTGAATATGTGCATAAACTTTATTGCCATTCCCTTCAAATGTTATTTCACGGTTTATCCGTGATATTTCAATCGAAAAATTATTATTTTCATCTATCGGTTCTTCGTAAATATCCTGAAAATAAATCTGATGTCCGCAGTCGATACAATTTCCTGTCATGTACCACTGCGCCTCTTCTTCTGTTATAAATGTTACCGGTTTTCCACATGCAACAACCCACTCACCGATTATATTGCGCTCATCTGAAATGACTGGAATAAACAGCGCCTGATTTTTGTTATAAACACTTGATAAAAGCTTACCTACAGTAACAGACATCTGCGCCTGTTTTTGTGTCTTTTTCGAAATCAGTGTTTCAAGATAATTTCCAAGACTCTCTTCATCTTCTCCAAAAAGTGTTCCGCCACTGCCATCAATCGCAACATAAACATTCTCTGCAAATTCATTCTGTTCTTGTAGAAATTTCAAAAAAAGATTAAATTTTTCTTCATCATTTAACAGTCCCTTGCCGATAATTAAAACCTTAAGATGCTGTAAATCAGGTATTTTTGCATTCTGACTGTCATAATTTTCTACAAAATCTTTAAAATGTTCTACATTTACCACATTTTTCTGCTGTGGATTATCAAGGACTGACTGTGCTTCATCTTTTTCCAGGACAGGATATTCAAAAATAACCGTATTTCCTGATTCTGTACAGTCAAATTCCAATGCCATAATATAATCTTTTTCCTCTAAAGTCTCACCTGTACTGTTTGAAAAGAAAAATACCCCGACAACAAACAGTATGCCAATAAGAAGATAGCAGTTATTTTTTTTCAATTTTTAGCCCCCTGTCCTTTTTTATAAGCAAAATAATGAGTGTCAGAACAATTGCCGGAGTACCGATATAATACATATAACTTCTATATATATAGTAACTATTCTGCATATTGCCAAAAATTATTGTAACAACAAAGATTACAACTATCAAAACGATATTTAATGACTCTGATGCACTTTCTTCCATTACTGATTTCAATAAAAGTCTGCTGTACTGAATACCGCCGCTCGCAAAGAAAAACAGTGAAAAAAGCCATATTCCCGTCATGAGCACATCCATTCTGCTTAAAAAACCACCATTCTGGGTAAGGTTTCTAAGCAGCCTTATAGCAGGAAAGTCCATAACAGCTATATAATCAACTCCAAATGTTCCCATTAACACCGTGAGCATGATTATTCCGAATATTATGCTGAAATACAGGCTTTTTTTCACAGCTTTTGTATAGCTTTTTTTATTCAGTGCGCTGGCTGCAAATAATGAAAAAACTATGCTCTCAAATAACAGAAAGACTTCATAACCACCATTTATAATTTTTCCAACCGGCTGTAATAAAAGCATTTCATACTGATTTAAATCAATTTTTCTAAGCGAAAGTATAAGCAGTACTACTAAAAGCAGCGCAAAAAATCTGCCGCAAAATTCTGCAGCTCTTGCGCGCACACTTATATCTTTCAATGATGCAAAAATACATACCATATAAAATGATACAAGTATTACTGTTTTATTGACATCAGGCAGTAAAAACATCTGAACAATTTCCCATGTTATGTTTAAAACGAAAACTGTTATAAGAATAGTCTGAATAAACAGGATAAAACGAAATATATCCATAATTACCCCGGACTTTTTATCAGCCTTTAAAAAGACATTTCCATATCTTGCACAAAACAGGCTTAACAGCCACGCAAAAATACACGCAAAACCAAAACCGACTATAAGTCCAATAATCGAGTCTTGTTTTAAATCTCCACTTAAAAAGCCCGGCAAAAACAGAGAAATAAGGCAGAAAAGCTCTATTGTCACAACATAAAACAACTGATTTTCACTTACTGCATCACTGTTTTTCATCTTTCATGTCCCCTTTCTTCCTCAATCTGATTTTCTGTTTTTCATTGGCATACACAGAACGCTTTGTAAGCTTATCGGACGGTTTTCTCAAAATCGACTCGACACTTGAAAGTTTGTTTTTCTGATTTCCTTTAACGAGTAAAAATGGATAGCCCATACTCTTAAGGCTGCAAAGATGAAGAATAAGCACCATGCCACCAAGCATTACTCCGTATATTCCAAGAAATGCGGCAAGTCCAAGCATCGCAAATTTTATAAGCCTGTAGGCTGAACCAAATTCTTCATTCGGCACACAAAAACTTGCAAGTGCAGCAAGTGCAACGACTATCACGACAATCGGACTAACTAACCCCGCATCTACTGCTGCCTGTCCGACAATAAGTCCTCCTACTATTCCTATAGATTTACCAACACTACCTGGAATTTTTATTCCACCGTTTCTTAAAAGCTCA
>CAJJNI010000255.1 GCA_905193085.1 uncultured Lachnospiraceae bacterium
TGCATTTGCAAAAAGGGACGAGTTATCATGTTACCCGCGGTTCCACCCACTTTTTCTACAGACATGGCACATAAATTTGCTTATATCGTAAATTTAATTTGAATTAAATTGATTTGAATAAGTAAAAATAAATATACCATCTTACACTGTAAAACAACTTATACGATTATAACGGAATCACCGGACCGGATTGGGGCCACTCCGAGGCAGTCTTCAAATATCTTCCACTAAAATACTTCCAGCAAATGTATTTCTCTCTGAAGCTTCCAATATCCTACTCTTCTCATCAATGTGTTACTTCTTTATTTTCTGATTTCTAACTTATAGTATAATTAAATTATTCCATTTGTCAATATTTTTATTCAGAATCTGCTGCATTATCTGTATCTGTTGCTGTTCCTGTAGCTTCTGAATCTGCTGCTTTTGCTTCATCTGCACCTTCATCATCAAATGATGCCATAGCCTGGTCTATATTTAATGTACTTACATAATTATTTAATGAACTTAAGCTTACTGTATTGGCATCTGTTCCTTTTCCCTTTGAAGAAGCATTATTTACAACAGCAAAACCGATAACACCCACTACAGCGATAACAGCAACTGTTGCGACAACCTTTCCAAGTACAGCCTGTCTCTTCTTCTTAGCCATTATCTCCTTGCGGTTCTTCTTCTCTTCTTTATATTCTAAAACTTTCTTCTGACTCATCTGATTATTCCTTTCAATATTATTTCTTCGCAAATATGAATAAATTATAAATCAAATTTAAGAGGCAGTCAAGGGGAGTATCATAAAAATATAATTTATAATATTAAACTGCAGACATCGTATCCACTTCATAAAGCATGTTTAATAAATCTTCATTCATTTTCTTATAAATATTACAACTTTCTTTAGTAATTGGAATTCCGGCAAGTCTTGCATATTTAAACAGCAATGTCATAATCCGGTCCGGTGAAAAAGATGTCTTTTTTTCAATCCATTCAGGAGATACACTTATAATCTCATGAGCAGCAAGATTTCTTACTTCACGCTCCACACATCTTATATCTTTCATCAAATCCAGTTCCTGAACATCAGATTTTAAATCAGATGTCTCAATTATATCCATCAGTATTCTTGAAGATATATAGGCTGTATCACTGCCATTAAAAGAAATATTCACACCAAATTTCTTTAATTTATCAGCGGAAATTTTTTTCGATTTTCCAGCCTTAACACAAATATCATCTAAATTAATTTTACATTTACTTTCAAAAAGCCGTTCAGTTAAAGAAGCAAATACAGGTGTTAAATCTCTTACAAAATCAACATACTCCCTGTTCCATAACTTAACCTGCATATTTAAAAGATATTCAAACTCCTTCATTTCCCGTCCATTTTTCAGAGGAAACCAATCATCAACCCTGCACTGTTTTCTATGCGAATTGATGTAATTAATATTTAATTTTTTTCTTTCTATTGCAATTTTCAAACAATTTAAAAATTGTTCAGACAGTGGATTGGAGAACTGTAAACTTTCAAGCTCAGCAGCCATGTAATCAAAATTTTTTATATAATTTGCTATATTGTCTTTTAGCATGTGATAATGTACAACGATTGTCATAATCCGGTTTTCTATCATCATTACATTCCCATTGTATCTCCAAATCATAATCTTCCTTATCCTCATGTTTATCATTGCTTTTTTTAGCCGGAGTTACAACCTGCACAGCATAAACATTACCCCACAAAATAGAAATCATCTGTAAAGAACTTTTCATAGCCGGTGTACCCGACGAAATATTTACATACATCTCATCCGGCTTATCCTGTTCTATAATATGGTCTATATAACCTTCAAATTTATCTATAAAAGAATCAAAAATCTGAACTTCCTTCATTTTTTCATCTCTTATAGTTACTGTCTCTATTTGTTTTCCCAACTCATCTGACAGCAATTCTACAGATTTTGTATATCGCCTGTCCAAATCTTCATAAAAACACATCTCACCAGATAAATACAAATATACTTTGTCAGGTTTATACACTCTGCAAATATGTAACATTCCACCATCATGACAATTAGAAACAGGGTCTGTACTTCCTATAGGACTAAATAAAATTCTCATACTCTTTCAACTCTCCTTCTATATAATAATAATCTCTTCATCTTCTAGACTTGTAGCACACCCAAATGATGTTACCTGTCCCTTACCAATTATTTTGTATACTTTTACGTTATCTTCAGACTTAATATATAACGGTATGTCTTTAATCAGTTTTTCATACTTTGCTTTGGATATTATGGCTTCAAATGCAGATTTTTGAATTCTGACACCATATCCCTGAAGAAATTTTGCAAAACCATTTCTCCTCTTATTATCAATTATATCATATATTATTAAGACAAAAACTTTGTCTTCATGTTTTTCCTCATTGTAATCAAAAAAGTAGTTTTCCATACTCACCTCAAATAAACAGCTTCATATATTGTTGCATCTTCGTTTTCAATGGCTTTTACAAGCTGATTAATTTGTAAATCTATCGATTTACGAAAACTTGTTCTGTATTCAACATAATCCAAATATTTAACCATTGTGTTCATTTTATTATCATATTTATTAAGAAAAATCTTCAATCCATCTTTATTTAAATAATAGCCATTCAACTCTTCATTTTGTGTGAAATTTTCTTTAAATATCTCATGTCCATTAACAAGACTCATTACTAACGAATCTACTATTACTGCACGCCATTCTTCAATCATATCACTTACAAGTGTTGGGTGTTTTTCATTATCTCGATGTATAAATCCGAAATAAGGATTAAGTCCTTTATTTTCTTACCAGCAATGCTAATGCATTGAAATACAATCTTGCTGCATTACCTTCGTATCCAATCAACTCCTGAATTGTTTTACAGTTATCAATTTTTCCATATGATATTTTTATTCCCTTAATCTGCTCATCTATTACCTGATTGCTTCTTCTGGCATACCGTCTAAGTATAACTATTTGATTATTTAATTTTCCCTTGATGATATTTTTAGCAAGATTTAAAGCAAAATCAGAATCATACAAAGCAGCTTGTTTTCTCTGTCTTTTTACATTTATATGACCTGTTGACTGTATTCTGCCAAAATATGAACCACTTTTAGAAAAATATGATATATTTATACCTTTTTTTAAACATTCAATTACACACTGAGATGTTACCTGCACACTACTAAATAAATAGATGACCTCAAGATTTTCAATCGGCAAACTTTTAACCATATCATTCTTATATTTAACAATTACTCTGTTTGAGTCCAAATTTATATTTGCACCATTTTCATCGACAAATAAAAAACTCATACATAACCTCCTCCATAAAAAATTATAAAACTTAAACTTTTTAAATCTGCAACTAAACTGTATTAAGAAATTGTTCTGATATATTTTAGTTATTCGTCCCCTTCCTGGGTCTTATATTTCTAACTTTT
>CAJJNI010000256.1 GCA_905193085.1 uncultured Lachnospiraceae bacterium
AAATCTCCTTTTTTATAAATTCAGGTGTAAAATTTTATCCTGATTTTGGCAAGTCTTTGATATTCAGCCTGACCTTTAATTGCTTTTTTATTCTATATAAAAAAATATATAATGTCAAGCAGCTTATAGTTTTCATAATCGTTCTTTCTTACTATCAGAATAATATAATGTTTGTGGTTTGGTAGATTAGGCTTTGTGACTTCTGCATCATAATGTCATATTTTAAAAAAATAAAAAAATTTAAAAATATTTATTGACATTCAACCAAAATAATTTAAAATAAAAAAAGAAATTATATATTAGAACAAAAGTTATTTTGTTCGACGATAATAAGAGAGGAGAAAAAAGCAGTATATGGCTGCGATAACACAAATGGAAAACGAACGCGTTAATCGGTCAAATAACGGATACAAAGGAAAACGAACAGAAAATGGATTCAGTCCAAGACAGAATGGTAACAAGTCAGGTGCTAATGGTGGCGGAAACGGATACAGAAAACCAAACAAACCATATCAGGCAAAAGATGGAAATCATTCAAAACCGGCCTATAAGAAAAATTCACAGGGTGGATATGGAAATTATCAGGGCGGATATGGTAAAGACAAAGATGAGGACGATTACGACCGCAACAAAAAGCATGAACCTAAGAAAAGATTGTCTGTTTCAAAAGAAAAATCTAAAGATATTCAGCCTGATAAAGCTGATATAGCGATGAGATTTGAAAAAGAAAAGAAAATCATGCAGAAGAAAAAACAGGATAATAAAAAGAATAATCAGTCACAGCGTCATCAGGTAAAAGTTAAGCGTTCAAATAATATTGACTGGACAAGAGAGTATGAGAATGATTCATATGATGATGACGATATGTCATATTATTATTAAAATATAAATTACTTTTATAAATAAAACCCGCAGAATGCAATGTAGCGTTAAGTATAAAGCAGCTGCGGGTTTTTATTTATTGCAGAAATTTTAAATTATTATCTTAGAAATTCTATTCTTATAGATAATATATGTTTGAAGTTTCATTTTTAATAATATTCTATAATTATAGAGAACAAAACTCATCAATTTCATTTATTATTTCTTTAATGGCATTTTCATAAAATTGTTTGTCTGAAGAATCAACACCAAGTATTTTGAAAATATCACGGACATTATTTGAGCCGGTGGCTGTGAGCATTTTTTCAAATAAAGGAGTAAAATCTTCTTTTTTCTCACGGTACATAGAAGTAAGTCCTTTAGAAAACAGAAGTGCAAAAGGATAAGGAAAGTTATAAAAATGAAAATCAGGAAAATAGTAGTGAGGTTTACAAATCCACATGTATGGGTGTTTTTCTTCACTTAATCCGTCACCGTAAGCAAAATTCTGTGCATTTAAAAGGAGCTGGTTTAATTCTTTTACATGAATATTTCCTTCTTTACGACGCTCAAAAAGGTTGGTCTCAAATGTGTATCGTGCTAAAATTTCAATGAGCATCTGTGTAAAATTCATCAGGTCATTTTCCAGAATTGCAAAATAATTTTCTTTAGTTGTGTTCTGCAATAATTTTTCCGTAGCCAGAGTCTGGCAGAACATTGAAGCTGCCTCGGCCATTGGCATTGTATAATCAGTATTTAAAATAGTCTGGTTATTGAGACATTCATAATGAAAACCATGTCCAAGCTCGTGAGCAAGAGTAGTAATATCGTAAAAAGTTCCAGTGAAATTAATTGCTATGCGGCTTTCTTTTAAAGCATGAATGTTGCAGCAATATGAGCCGCGGCTTTTTCCATCACGTGGTTCCATATCTATCCAGCCATTATCAAAAGCTTTGATTGCAAAATTCCCCAGGTTGCTGCTGAATTCAGAAAATGTTTCTACAATAAAATCGCGTGCTTCTTTATATGTAAAATGGAAATCAAAATGACCCATAGGCGCATATAAATCATAATATGGAAGAGAACCGTCATGTCCGAGCAGAGAAGCTTTCTTTTTAAGATAGCGCCTGAAATGAGGTCTTGCATCAATTATTGCACCAAACATTGCATCAAGAGTATCTTTATCCATTCTTGAATCAGTAAGTGTCATGTCAAGAGGAGATGAAAAACCACGGGCTTTGGCAATTGTTATAGCTTCCCCTTTAATTCCGTTAAGACATGCAGCAGATGCAGATGCTATTTTTCTGTAAGATTTTAGTTCTGCTGTATATGCAGCTTTTCTTAGCTCCTGTGACTGGGCATATGCCATGTTTCTTGCAACTGAAAGAGGCATTGACTTTGTTCCGGAATCTAATTTAACATCAACTAAAAGCTGATGTGTAAGTTCATTATTAAGTTTTTCGAATGCATATGAGCCGGTCATCTGCATTTCACCAAGAAGCTCTTCCATTTCATCTGAAAGAAGATGTTTTGCCTGCTCTTTAAGGTCTAAAATTATAAATCGGTGCTCTTTTAAAATGTCAGTTTCCTCTAACACATCTTCTAACTGTTTAACATTTATAAGATATCTTAAAAAAGGAATATTTATTTTGTTTAAAGAAGACATTATTTTCTGCAAATCATTTTCAAACGACTCTGCTTCATGTTTATCTTCATCTATGCTGTTTCTTAACCTTGCATATGAGGTAAGTTTTAATATAAGACTGTTAATCTGATTAATAATATTGATGTGATATTCAATTTTTTCAGAATCCTCTGCAGGACTGTAAAGATAAGTTTTATATTTTTCGTATGTTGTAGAAATTAATTCTTTTACCTTATTAAAATCGTCGTGAAGAGCTTTGCTTTCAAACGAATCATAAATAAGGCTTAAATCCCATCTTGTTTCCATAGTATATCTCCTGTTTTAATTTTGCTTTTCATCTGTCTAGTATATCAGAAACAACAAAAAAAGTAAATTTAAATTGACAATATACAATGTGTAGTTTATAATAAAGTTAGTTTTTAGAATTCTAAAAGCAACGAAGGGAATAAGTAACAGCAGTTGGATACTACAGAAAGTTACCGGTTGATGGAAGGTGCGTTGAATATTGTTGTGAATACATCCTGGAGCTTCATGCTGAAAGGTCTTAAGACTTAATAGGTTATGACGGTTTTGCACCCGTTATCGTGCTGGGCAATCACTTTTTATAAATATGTATTGCAAGACAGTTTATGAGAAAGTTGCCTGATGAGGTATGAAGTGTGAGCTTCATATGAAAAAAGGTGGTAACACGGAAAATATCCGTCCTTTTGGTCTTCCAGGACTGAAGGGACTTTTTTTATGCATGTAATGCGTAAAAGTCTGTACATAATTGTTAAAAATTTTAAAAAGGAGAAATTAAAATGACAGTTTATGACGAACTTGTTGCAAGAGGACTTATAGCCCAGGTAACAGATGAAAAAGAAATCAAGGAACTTATAAATAATGGAAAGGCTGTATTTTATATTGGTTTTGACCCTACAGCAGACAGCCTTCATGTAGGACATTTTATGGCG
>CAJJNI010000257.1 GCA_905193085.1 uncultured Lachnospiraceae bacterium
ATTCCGTCTATTTCACTTAACTGTTCTGCATTGGCATTTAAAAGCTCATCTAAATTATTGTTATATGCCTTAAGCAGCATTTTTGCATTGGAAAGTCCGATATTTGCTATTCCAAGACTATATATATATCTGTCCAGTGTAGTGTTACGTGATTTTTCTATATTTTCTATTATATTGTCATATGATTTTCTGCCAAAACCGTCCATGTTTACAATTTCATCTTCATATTCAGGCAAATGATAAATATCACTGTATTTTCTGATAAATCCTTCGCTGATAAACTTTTCTAATGTTGCTTCTGACAATCCTTCTATATTAAGAGCATCCCTTGCTGTTAAAAGTGCAAATGATTTTATTTTTTTCGCCTGACACTCCTCATTAGGACAGACAAGATATTTTATGTCATTGCTGTTTTTTATTATCGTATCAGAATTACAAACCGGACATTTTGAAGGAACCTTTATACTGGAACTTTTTGTCAGGTTTTCGGCAATCTGTGGAATTATCATATTTGCCTTATAAACAAGTATCTCATCACCAATACCAAGTTTCAAATCTTCCACAATACTTACATTGTGAACACTCGCCCTTGATACGGTTGTTCCTTCAAGCTCAACAGGTTCAAAAACTGCAACAGGATTAATAAGTCCTGTTCTTGATGCACTCCATTCTATCTCAATCAGCTTTGTTCTGGCAGTTTCATCTTTCCATTTAAATGCAATTGCATTTCTCGGGAATTTGGCAGTACGCCCAAGTGATTCTCCATATGCAATATCATCATATAAAAGCACAAGTCCATCTGATGGAAAATCATTGTTCTCTATATTTTTTTCAAACTCTGCAACTGTATCGTGCATATTTTTCTGTGTGACAACTCTGTATTCTACAACATCAAAACCATTTTCTTTGAGCCACAGGAACTGATTTTCCCTGGAATTATCAAAATCGACTCCATCTGCTTTAACAAGAGAAAATGCATAAAAATAAACATTTCTTGAAGCGGTAATTCTGTTGTTGAGCTGTCTTACCGTACCACTGCAAAGATTTCTGGGATTTTTGTATTTTGCATCTACATCTTCCATTTCTTCATTTATTTTATTAAAATCAGAATACTTAATCAATGCCTCTCCACGAAGTATCAGTTCCCCCTTAAATGGGATAGATACCGGTATATTCTTAAACACTTTTGCATTATTAGTTATAACTTCTCCAATCTCACCGTTTCCTCTTGTTACAGCTTTATAAAGCTTTCCATCTCTGAATGTTAAGACAATTGTCAATCCATCTAATTTCCATGATAACAGACTTTTATTTTCTCCTGCAAATTCAGCCAGTTCATTAACACTTTTTGTCTTATTTAATGAAAGCATTGGACTTTCGTGTCTTTCTTTAGGTAATTCTTCTAAAACCTCATAACCGACATTTACAGTTGGGCTGTCTGATAAAACAACTCCTGTCTGTTTTTCAAGCAAAACAAGCTCATCGTACATTTTATCATATTCAAGATTTGAGATAATCTCTACTCCGTCCTGATAATATGCCTTTGAAGCCTTATTTAGTTTTGAAACCAGGTCTTTCATATATTCCTGCTGATTTTTGTACATATTCTTTTCCATAATACCCACCATTTATTTTTTATCCGGAATTTCCATATTTAATAATGTATACAATTTTTTCAATTCTACTCCTGTTATTTCCCTGTACTGACCTTTTTCAAGCTCACCGAGCTTAATATTCATAATTCTGACTCTCACAAGCTTTCTTACATGATAATCAAGTGAGCGGCACATTCTCCTTATCTGTCTGTTAAGTCCCTGTGTAAGAACTATTCTGAATCTATATGCTGATACCTTTTCCACTCTGCATTTTCTTGTCTGTACTCCTAACTCCTCAAGCCATATTCCACCTGACATTTTCTTTAAAAATTCTGCAGTAACCGGCTTATCTACCCAGACAATGTACTCTTTTTCATGCTCATTTCTTGCACGCATCATATTATTTACAAGTTCTCCCTGATTTGTCATTATAATAAGTCCCTCCGACTCTTTATCAAGTCTGCCTGCATAAGTAACTCTTTCAGGATAGTTTAAATAATCAATTATATTATCTTTTTCTCTTTTTTCAAATGTACAGACAATTCCCCTGGGTTTGTAAAAAGCCAGTACAACAGGCTTGCTTGCACCTTTAATATTTTTTCCGTCTACCTCTATTAAATCGCTGTCATTTACTTTAAGTCCTACAGCTGCCCTATCACCATTAACGACTACTTTTCCCTGTTCTATAAGCCTGTCAGCCTCTCTTCTTGAACAGACTCCCGCCTCCGCAAGATATTTATTTAAACGAATTTTTTCCTGCATTGTATTCATTGTTCCTTTCTGATAATTCTGTTCTGACTTTTTATTTTATCATATTTTTTGTAATAATTCTATTACATTTAGCAAAATTCTTAGCATATCTGTAACATTAATTTAATCCTTTTTAATATTGATTTTTAAAGATGTTTAATGTAATATAGTAATGTTGATGAAATTATACTAATTAATATAGAAAGGTTTGTAAGAAAAATGAGTAAAGAAACAAAAAATGATGCACAACCCCGTTTACAATCCAAAAAGAAAAGTAACAATCCTGTGCAGCGAATTTTAGCAGCCTCAAAACCGGTAAAAATAGTTGCCATTGCAGGCTGTGCAACACTTGCAGTCCTGTTATTACTGTATATTGGATTTGCAATTTATTTTTCAAAGCATTTTTATTTCGGTACGAAGATAAACAATGCTAACTGTTCAGGTCTTACATCATCTAAAGCTAAAGAAGAAATTCTAAACAAACTTGATTCATATACTTTAACTTTAGAAGAAGCAAATGACAAAACAGAACAGATAACATCTGATGACATTAACATGCAGACAGAAATAACAACTGATTTATCTTCTCTCAAGAAAGAACAGTATGCACTATTATGGCCGGCATGTATATTTAAAAAATATAATTATACTGCAGATGTCAAACTTTCATATGATGACAAAAAATTAAGTGATACAATAAGTTCACTTGAATGTATGAAAGAAGAAAATATGACAGAAGCGAAGAATGCTCAAATCGAATACAATGAAAAAGAAAAAAAATATATTATAAAAGATGAAGAGCCTGGAACTATAATTGATAAAACAAAAGTTGCAAAACTTATCACTACTGCTGTTGATGATTTAAAAGCTACTTTTAATATGCGTGATGAGGGTTGTTATCAGGAACCTGAATACACAGCAAAATCAGCAGAAGTTACCGACGCTGTTAAGACACTTAACAATTATTTAAAATCTGTTGTTACATATAATATTCTTGAACACAAAGAGGTTGTTGATGCTTCTACATTCCGCGAATGGATTTCATGGAATGACAAATATGAGATTTCAGTAAATTCAGATTCTGCCAAAAGTAAAGTAT
>CAJJNI010000258.1 GCA_905193085.1 uncultured Lachnospiraceae bacterium
AAAACTTTTGGAACAAAACCGGCACCGATTCCCTGAATCTTATGCGGTCCTGATAAACCACCTGATAATACAGGGCTTGTTGCCGGCTCAACTGCTATAACCTTAACATCAGGATTCTTTGATTTCAAAAATTCACCAACACCTGTAATTGTTCCACCTGTTCCTACGCCTGCAATGAAAATATCAACTTTACCGTCTGTCTGTCTGTAAATTTCAGGACCTGTTGTTTTTCTGTGAATTTCAGGGTTTGCTTCATTTTCAAACTGTCCTAAAATCACAGCTCCATCTATGCTGTCTCTTAATTCATTTGCCTTTGCAATAGCACCTTTCATACCGGCAGAACCATCTGTTAAAACAAGTTCAGCACCATAAGCTTTAAGAAGGTTTCTTCTTTCTGCGCTCATAGTATTAGGCAGTGTAACTATTGCTCTGTAACCTTTTGCTGCTGCAACAGCGGCAAGACCAATTCCGGTATTTCCGCTTGTCGGCTCAATAATTGTTGCGCCCTCTTTTATAATACCTTTTCTCTCAGCATCTTCAATCATTGAAAGTGCAACTCTGTCTTTAACCGAACCACTTGTATTAAAAGCTTCAAGCTTTCCAAGTACATCAACGCCTTGAATTCCAACTGCTTTTATATAACGACCAAGTCTTAATAACGGTGTTTCACCTATTAAATCCAATGTGCTTTCTTTAATTTCTGACATATCTTTTCCTCCATATACTTTATTATATTCCAGACATTTTGTCTATATTAATTTGTTTAAAAATTGCCCGAAAGCTTCTTCCTAGTTTTCCTAGGGAACTACTATGAATTACATTATAACATCAAATTTACTTATGTCAAGCTAAGAATTCAGAAAATTATTCCACAAAAAACCGCTCTGAAGCCACTGACATTCTGTCTGACTTTCAAAAGCGGTTCTCTAATCTTTAAATTTAATTTTTAATATATCTGCTGTTTACTATATTTTTACTGCAGACATAAGTTATAATAAAATACCCACCATAAATAAACAGCATTATAACAGCAGTTGTAATTATTGAAATAAACATTTTTTCCGTACCAAATACTTCTAATACATTTCTGCTGAATATCATTCCAAATATTGAATGGATAATACTTAATACTAACGGACAGCCAAAGAAGATTGCTATCTGCTTAAATATTGACTTATTTATAAGCTTATCGTCTGTACCAAGCTTCTTTAATGTATTGTATCTTTCTATGTTATCTGCACTTTCTGAAAGCTCCTTGAGAGCAAGTATTGCTGCTCCTGATATGAGGAATATTATTCCGACATATAATCCAACGAATGCGACAAGACAGCCAAGACCGTTACTTGCTTCTTTTATGTCGTTTTTTGTATCAATTGTTATGCGCAAATCATAATTTTCCAGGTTGGTTATTTTAAGTATATCTTTTTCGATATCATCTTTTTCACTCTGGGACTTTCCATTATAATTTCCTATGAGTTCTTCACCGACAATACAGCTTTCATCTACTATGTCATCAGGAACAACAAAGAAGCCTGAATTACTGGCATTTCCTGATATTTCCAAAAAACCGTCAACACATTCATTATAGGCCGGTGTAAGCTCGTGGTTAAAAATTGTAATTTTTTCTCCACTTTCAAGAGGCTGGTTTCTTAAAAGTACCATATTTTTGAAATCTGCTACTACAGCATACTCATTATCAGCAAGTTTTATTTCCTGCTTGCCATACAGCTTTGCAGCTTTATTATACTCACTTAATTTTACAATATTTTCAACACTGTCATATGTTAAATACTTATACTGATTAGTAATTTCTTCAAGCCGGCTTCCTAATGATGCTCCCATTGTAAAATCATCAACTCTGTAAACACTTACATCTGCATATTCTTTAAGATTCGATACAATATCATAATTTAACATATTTTTGTATGATTCTACAATTGTAAGAGAATTACCTGTAACCTCTTTTTCTAAATTGTAAGTATTTTGTGATGTTTCATTACCATCACGGATTATCTGTTTATACATTGAAAAATCAGCCGGTGCCAGACCATTTAAATTGGCATTGAGCGAATTTCTTACCATAAGACTGCTTGCCAGAACACATATTGTAACAAAAAGCATTATACATATTATTGTCATTGAAACAACCATTGTATTTATTCTGCTGCTAATCTGCCTGAATGTAAATGAGTTAAGTCCTTTGTAATATACTTTTTTAAAGCAGGTAATTACTTTTAAAATCATTCCTGAAACTGACCAGAAAACAAGAAATGTTCCTATAATTCCCATAAAAATATAAATAAGAATATCCTGCATATTTTTAATTGTACTGAACCTGAAACACACTTTATTGTATGCGTATGCAAGTATTGCAACTGCTGCTATAAACACTATAACGCAGACTATCGGATTCTTTATTTTTATTTTCTGTGATTTTTTTGACGCCTGGAATAAATCAATTAACTTGCATTTATTTATGGTAAGCGTGTTAAATACTATTACAACGAGATATATTATCACAAAACACATAATTGTTCTCATGCATGCTTCTTTTGAAAAAATAAAACGATATGATTTCATATTTGCTTCAAACATACTTGAAACAAATACGCTCGTAAGCTGTGACAGTAAAACTCCGCACACAAGGCCAACTAAAAGTGATACTATTCCGATAATAACTGTCTCAAAAAATAAAATTAGTGATACTTTACGCTTTCCCATTCCGAGCAGAAGATAAAGTCCAAATTCTTTATTTCTTCTTTTCATAAGGAACTGGCTGGCATAAATTATTAAAAATCCGAGAATTATCGCAACAAACACACTTACACCTGCCATTGTGCTGTTCATAAGTTCTATAATTTCTCTCTTGCTCTCTGAAATTTCCATCATTGCACTCTGGCTTTTTATCGCATTAAAAAGATAGAAAATTGTTACACCGATTATGAGTGTGAAAAAATATACTGCGTAATCCTTTATTGATTTTTTAAGGCTTTGTATGGATAATTTTAATAACATCCTACTCACCTCCCAATAAAGTTACAACATCAATTATTTTATCGAAAAATTCTTTTCTGCTGTCATTTCCCTTTACTATTTCATGAAAAAGCTTACCATCTTTTATAAATACAATTCTTGAGGCATAGCTTGCAGTAAATGAATCATGTGTTACCATAAGAATAGTAGCTTTTAATTCTCTGTTTAAATAATTAAATCTCTCAAGAAGTAATTTTGCTGATTTAGAATCGAGTGCTCCTGTTGGCTCATCAGCAAGAATCAGCTTCGGGTCTGTTATAATTGCCCTTGCTGATGCTACTCTCTGCTTTTGTCCTCCTGACATCTGGTAAGGATATTTATATATAACATCTGTTATATTAAGTTCTTCTGCCGCTTTTTCAACTTTCTGTTTTATAGTAGATGCCGGAACATTCT
>CAJJNI010000259.1 GCA_905193085.1 uncultured Lachnospiraceae bacterium
CGCTTCTCTTATATCCATATCAGGCTTTCGCTCAACAATAATATCAATTGCACCATCTTCAGTAACAGAAGGTGTATATTTAAAACTTTTTACTCCGTTTATCTTACGAATACATTCAATTATAACTTTCTCATTACCCTTAACAGTAAGGTTAATCTGGTTATTTTTTAATTCTGACAACCTTGCAAGATTTGCAAGCGAATCACTTGCAACAAGCTTACCGTCAGTTATAATGATAACTTCATCGCAGACTTCACTTATTTCAGTAAGAATATGAGAACTTAAAATTATTGTATGATTTTCCTTAAGGCTCTTTATAAGCTCTCTCATTTCAATAATCTGCTTAGGGTCAAGACCAACTGTAGGCTCATCCAGAATAAGAATTTCCGGATATCCTAATAATGCCTGGGCAAGTCCTACTCTTTGTCTGTAACCTTTTGAAAGATTCTTAATAAGTCTCTTTCTCATCTGGGTTACACCTGTCATATTCATGACATCTTCTACCATAGCTTTACGTTTTGCTTTCTCAACACCCTTTAACTCGGCAGCAAATTTCAAATATTCTTCCGGTGTCATCTCCATATAAACAGGCGGAAGTTCCGGCAGATAACCTATTGATTTCTTTGCAAGTTCCGGCTCTTCAAAAATATCATGGCCATTAACCTTAACTTCACCTTCCGTAGCTGCAATATATCCGGTAATCATATTCATTGTAGTAGTCTTTCCTGCACCGTTAGGTCCAAGAAAACCATATATTTTCCCCTTCTTTACATTGAAGCTGATATGGTCGACAGCCAGATGATTTCCATATTTCTTCGTAAGATTAGTTACCTCTATCAATGTCTGTACCTCCTAGATTTTTAAACACAATAAATTGATTTATACCATACAACATTATTGTGTTTACTTTGCAATTTATCTGTGTCTATTCTGTGAATAGTCTGTCTTACAAACTCAAAAAGCCGGGAAAACTCATGTTTTCCCGACATAAATATCAACTAAACAGTAATTTATTCAGCTTCTATTACATGACTCATATTATAATATCCGGCTGGCTTTCCTGCAAGAAACTTAGCTGCTGCAATTGCACCTTTGCCAAATACTGCTTTAGAATATGCTGTATGCTTAAATTCTATAACTTCATCAGTACCTGCAAATATAACTTCATGTTCGCCTACTATAGTTCCGCCACGAACAGCACTTATACCTATTTCTGATTTTTCTCTTCTCTTCTTTTCCTTACTTCTGTCATACACATAATTATATGTGTTATCCATTGCCTCATTTATTGAATCAGCAAGTGCAAGTGCAGTTCCACTAGGGGCGTCAAGCTTCTTATTATGATGCTTTTCAACTATTTCAACATCAAAACCTGCCGGTGCAAATACTGCAACTGCTTTCTGAAGAAGATTCATAAGTGTATTGATTCCAAGTGACATGTTAGCTGATTTTAAAACTGCAACTTTCTTTGATGCCTCTTCAACTTTAACAAGCTGTTCTTCTGAAAGACCTGTTGTACATACAACAACTGGAATCTGTTTTTTAACACGATAGTCAAGTAATGCATCAATTGCCTTAACAGAAGCAAAATCAATTATAACATCTGCTTCAACATCACAGTCATTAATTGCTGAAAATACAGGATAATCATTATGTCCATCATCATAAATATCAATACCGGCAACTATTTCTACCTGAGTATCTTCTTTTATAAGCTCTGTAATCATACGACCCATCATTCCATTACAGCCATGCATTATTACCTTTGTCATCGTTCGTTCCTCCAAAATACTAATCTACTACTTTAAGTCCAAATTTAATCATTTCTTCTCTGAGAAGTGCTGCATGTTCTTCTTCCATTTCTGTAAGCGGAAGACGAAGTGAACCTGCTGAAAAACCAAGTAAATTCATAGCTTTCTTTACAGGAATAGGATTTACTTCACAGAATAACTTCTCTATAAGAGGAAGTGCCTTAAGCTGAAGCTCACAGCTTCCCTTAACATCGCCCTTTAAATACATATTAACTATATCATGTGTCTGTTTTGGCGCAATATTTGATAAAACCGAAATTACACCTTTTGCACCAAGTGACATAAGCGGTACTATCTGGTCATCATTTCCTGAATAAATATCAATACAGCCTTCTGCAAGCTGTGCAAGCTTTGCAACCTGTGAAATGTTTCCACTTGCTTCTTTGATAGCAACAATATTATCAACATTCCTTGCCAAATCTACTGCAGTCTGAGGCTGAATGTTACAACCTGTACGGCTTGGTACATTATATAAAATGATAGGTAAATCTATTGCTTTTGCAATTGCAGTATAATGTGCCTTAAGTCCGTTCTGTGTAGCCTTATTGTAATATGGAGTAACAAGAAGAACTGCATCTGCTCCATATTTCTGTGCTTCTTTAGAATAGTGAATTGCTGATTCTGTACAGTTAGAACCGCTTCCTGCAATAACAGGAACTCTTCCGTTAACCTGGTCAACTGCTACTCTGAAACATTCCATATGCTCTTCATCAGAAAGGACTGATGATTCACCCGTTGTTCCACAAATTATAATACTGTCTGTTCCATTATCAATCTGAAAATCAATAATTTTTCTTAATTCATCAAAATCAACTGAACCGTCCTGTTTCATTGGTGTAATAATCGCTACACCTGCTCCTTCAAAAATTGCCATTATAAAATACCTCCTGAAATTAAATTAGAATATTTATGTGCAATAAGTAGTTTTTACCATATTATAGGTGTACAGTAAAAAAGAGCAGCAACGCCACCCTCTAAAAAATTATAAATTCACGCACAGCAAATTTACCAAATTCCAGATAGCGCTCCATCATAAATATAAAAATAAATCATGATGACAGTCATACAGTTATTAACTATATGCCCAGAACCTGATTTCACAGATAATCAGCTTCTTCGGCGTCATTCCCTTTCCATATTCCTCATCTAAGTCTGCACTTATCACAAAATGTACTAATGAGTGACGCAACCTCTACTAAAATTGCATTTATTTCTTTATATTATATATATATCATTTTGCCCTAAAGTTGTCAATAATAGAAGGTAAATTTTTTACAACAGTTGAGTCGTGCAATATAGGATGACCACCGACACATGAGCAAAATCAGCACGCAGTGCGGTATCGCATATACCACAAGCAGAGCTGTACACTACCGTGCCAGCCCTGTTATACATAATTTAATCCTGTCGGGCGGATATTTTATCCACCTTACAGCCTTATTTTTTTATACCTTACTCTTCTTCAATATACTCTAATTTACTTACAGAAACTTCATATGCTGTCCTCTTAATTGCATCATTTTCTTCAATTTTTTTCATGTATTCACGGCTCTGTATTCTGCCCCATACCTGGACATGACCGCCAACAGAAAAGCCTGATGCAAATCTTGCATTT
>CAJJNI010000260.1 GCA_905193085.1 uncultured Lachnospiraceae bacterium
GAAAGAAGATGTCAGTGAACTAAAAGGAGAAGTCAAAGTCTTAAAGGAAGATGTCGGTGAGCTGAAAGAAGATGTCAGTGAACTAAAAGGAGAAGTCAAAGTCTTAAAGGAAGATGTCAGCGAACTGAAAGAAGATGTCAGTGAACTAAAAGGAGAAGTCAAAGTCTTAAAAGAAGATGTCGGTGGACTGAAAGAAGATGTCAGTGAACTAAAAGGAGAAGTCAAAGTCTTAAAGGAAGATGTCGAGGTCTTAAAAGGAGATGTCGGGGTCTTAAAAGAAGATGTCGAGGTCTTGAAACAGCGTTCAGACACTTTTGAAAAAAGACTGGATACTTTAACAGAAGAAGTTCATTCAATGAGACAGGATATGGGTACTATGAATGAACGCTTAATGAAGATAGAAGTTTCTCTTGAAAATGAGACTAACCACAATATTCAGCTGTTAGCGGAAAATCATATCACTTTGATTGATAAGCTTAATCAGGCTATAAGAGTTACAGATAAAACACTGCTTTACGAAGTGCAGGTGTCTGGCTTTAAAATGAGAGTTGAGAAACTTGAAAAAGAAGTTGAAGATTTAAAATCAAGAATAGCATAGTCTGCTAATATAGAATAATACATAACAAGGTGTGAAAATAAATTCAGAGCAAATCTGTTTAATTTTTACACCTTGTTTTTTGTTGTTATTGATTTAGCAGAGCAAGTGCTAAATTAAGATAGGATGCAAATGTGACCCATATAATATATGGAATTTGAAGTAACGCTGCTTTTTTATCTATCTGATAAAAAATTATAATCATTCGCAAAATTGTATACCATAATAACACAATTATAATAAAAGATATGCTGTATGATTTCTGATTAAAGAAAATAAGCGGCCATATAAAATTTAAGACAAGTTGTATAATATACAAAGTGTACACAAATTTTTTTAAGGATGGTTCTGCGTTATCAGAGAGTGCTATTTTTGCAAAGCTTATTCCCATCAGTGTATAAAGAACAGACCACACGATTGGAAATATATATGCAGGCGGTGCTAAGAATGGCCTGTTTATTTCATAGTAAAGAGATATGTTTGATGATGTAAGCAGGGCTGATATAAGACCTGTCAGCAAGGGAATCAGTATAGATATAAGATATGTTTTTTTCGTATTATTCAATTTTGGACTGTCTCCCTTCGTGATTGATTGTGTAATTTTCATTAAGTGTTCCTTTATAAATTAAGTCAGGAATAGTGACAAATTCATAGCCTTTATCTTTTAAAGTTGTTAAAAGAGTATCAAGTGCCTGGGCAGTATATTTTGCCCCATTATGACATAATATGATACTTCCGTTTCCAAGATGTTTGTGATTACATACTGTAGAAATGATAGAATCGACGCCATAATCTTTCCAGTCAAGAGAGTCAACATCCCACTGGATACAGTAATACCCCAAAGAAGAGGTAGTTTCAATAAGTGTGTTGTTGTAGTCACCGTAAGGAGGTCTGAACACCTGCATGTCATAACCTGTCAAATCCTTAACCTTGTTGTGCACAGACATAATTTCTTCTTTACATTCCACAGCAGAAAGTTGTGACATCTGTTTGTGGTTCTGACTGTGATTTCCGAGCGCATGACCGCCTTCATAGATTGCTTTTACATAATCAGGATAGCTGTCTACCCAGCCGCCTGTCATGAAAAAAGTGGCTTTTACCTTATGTTTTGCCAATATTTCAAGTATTTTTGCTGTGTCGTCATTTCCCCAAGCAGCATCAAATGAAATAGCTATTTTCTTTTCGGTAGTATCAACACAGTAAATTGGCAGTTTTTTATCTCCTGATGAGGCAGATGGTCTTGATGCGAGAGTGTATGAGATACCAAAGGATAATAAAACAAAAAGTGCAAATAATCCTGTAATAGTCCATTCCCGGTTTGATTTCAATTTTTCTGAAAGTAAATAATACAGTTTTTTCAGTTTATTCAAAATAAAAACTCCACCATTTTTAAATATTATATTAAATTTAAGAGATATTTATTACAATAGTGTTGAATATACAGGCAAAGTGAGCTATAATTACAAAGATATGCAGATGAACTGGAGGAATGAAAAATGAACCATATTATTTCAAAATTACTTATGTATGGTGACATGGAAGAAGATTCTATATTGATGCAGCTTAGCGGTATTTGCGAGGCAATTGAAAATGAGAGCGAAAGTATTGACAGATTGAGAACAAGACTTTTTGTTCAGGTAAAGAGAATATTGCAGGTTGCAACAGATTATGGATTTAATAAAAATCTGTGGCACAATTATCTCACATTTTTACTTATGACAAATGAAAATCCGTTCAGTATTACATGTGAAAAAGTTGGTGCACAGGACGGAAGTGTAAATGAATTTGTAAAAGATGATTTTGCTGCGTTTAAAGAATTATTTGATTATGATTTTACACAAATAGAAAAGGTGCTTTCAGTTGACTGTTTTACAAAGCTTTCAAACTATAAGGCAATAAGCAAGACTGAGCTTATGTACAATAAGAATGTAAGCGAAAAAGTACAGACATTAAGTGAAAAATTAGAAAAAGCAACATCGGCAGAGCAGTTTTTTGAACTTGTAACAGAGTTTTATAAGCAGTACGGTGTTGGAATGTATGGATTAAATAAAGCATTCAGAATTAAAACCGACAATTCAGGTAAAGTATCAATTGTTCCTATCAACAACATGGACAGAGTAATGTTAGATGATCTTGTCGGATATGAAATTCAGAAGAAGAAGCTTGTTGATAATACAAAAGCTTTTGTTGCCGGCAAAAAGGCTAACAATGTTCTTTTATTTGGTGACAGTGGAACAGGTAAATCTACAAGTATCAAAGCAATTGTAAATGAATTTTATGAAGACGGACTTCGTATGATAGAAATTTATAAGCATCAGTTTAAAGATATTTCAAATGTAATTGCACAGATTAAAAACAGAAATTATAAATTTATCATATATATGGACGATTTGTCATTTGAAGAATTTGAAATCGAATATAAATTCTTAAAAGCCGTTATAGAAGGCGGAGTTGAGACAAGACCAGATAATATACTTATTTATGCTACCTCTAACCGTCGTCATCTCATTAAAGAAACATGGAAAGACAGAGATGATGTTGAGCACGATAACGGTCTTCACCGTTCAGATACAATGGAAGAGAAACTATCTCTTGCAAACCGTTTCGGATTAAGCATCTGTTACTCAAAGCCGACACCGAAAGAATATTATAATATAGTAGAAGTGCTGGCAAAGAAAAATGGAATTGATATGCCACAGGAACAGTTAAGAGCAGAAGCTAATAAATGGGAGCTTATGTATGGTGGAATTTCCGGACGAACAGCACAGCAGTTTATAAATTATTTACAGGGAATTAAATAAAATATAATAAAATTAATC
>CAJJNI010000261.1 GCA_905193085.1 uncultured Lachnospiraceae bacterium
AGTTTTGAAGGTACAGTGAAATAGAAAGTATGAGAGAAGGAATCCGAGTGATCGGATTCTTTTTTTATGCAGAAAATAAAATGCACTAGAATCATACTTTGGTATGATTTAAATTTACAATAAAAAGAGTAAAATGATAGTAGCTATATAAGATTACAAAGTTTTCAGGCAAAACTTAGTGTGATTGTTCTAGGTAAGCCAGAAAAAGTATTGGATACAAAAGGAGTGAACCATATGGAAAATGAGATGCTTGATCAGATGCATAAGAAGCTAGTATGGAAGATAACTATTCAATTTATTTGGATTTTATGTATCACTGCAATGATAATATGTATTATTTATGAGGGAATAATGCAGGTGCATAGGAGCCATGTGTGGGCATTGGGAGGCATGGCTCTTATTTTGCTCATAACATATTTTATATGGAATTTACATACATTGTGGGAACTTTTTGAAAACAAAACGAAGGTGGAAAATGAGCTAGAGCGCAGTTCAACATTGATACATTGTGTTACAGAATTGTCGGCTAATCAAGATGTTGATGAAGCAATTAATCATCTGCTAGAAATAATTAATCAATATTTTAAAAGTGATCGTACGTACATTTTTGAAATTGATGAAGAACGGCAGATTGTACATAATAGTTACGAATATGCAGCAAAAGGTGTTTCAAAGGAGATTGAAAATCTTAATGAAGTTCCTATCCAAATTATTGCGTCATGGATTAAAAAATTTGAAAGAGAGGGAAGTTTTTATATTTCTAACTTAGATTTAGAGAAGGATAGAGAGGATGAACGTGCATATGAGTGCTTAAAGGCACAGAATGTAAATAGTCTGCTCGCTGTACCACTTATAAGAAATCGAGAAATTATCGGATTTATTGGCGTTGATAACCCAAGAAAAAATTATCGGGATTTTCCGTTTCTTTCCTCAATTCAGTTTTTCATTATGAACCGCTTGGACACAAAGGCACAGCAGGAAAAGCTGCAGTATCTATCCTATAGAGATGCACTTACAAATCTGTATAATCGTAACCGCTATATGAGTGTGCTGGAGAACTATGGCCAGAATAAGGGACAGTTAATTAGGAATGTTGGGGTTGTTTATATGGATCTCAATGAATTGAAAAAAGTCAATGATGAGCAGGGACATGAAGCTGGAGACTCTTATATTCGAAGAGCTGCGCAGCAAATTGTTGCAGTCTTTCCAGAGCATACATATCGCATTGGCGGAGATGAGTTTATAGTTCTTTATCCGGAAATAAAACAGGCGGAATTTGAATATTTTGTTTCACAGTTGCAGAAAAATGCAAAGGAACATCAGGTTAATATTTCTTATGGTGTAGTATGGAGGGAAATGTGCGAGAACCTGGAAGATCTGCTTACAGAAGCAGATAAGAAAATGTACGAAGATAAGAAACTTTATTATTCGAATACAAAGCATAACCGTAGAGGGCAGATTGAAAGAAATTCACCACTTTGTACAGCAGAGAAAAAAGCAATGTAAGATTGAATTTTATACCCGTTGTGCATAAGAGCACAGCGGGTAGACTGTTTATTTGTAAATAGAATATTCAGAGAGTTAAAAATAAATTAAGATTGTGTATAGGAATAACCTGTGATTTGTACAGTGGATGGAGCGCTAGAAACTTGAACTGTTAATTCGGCCTTTTCAGGAGCAGTGTTCCCATTTTCCCATTTGAAACAAGCAGTATTTCCGTTTGGCTTTCCTGAATTGCAACCACCACCCCAAGCATTAGATATTGTTGCATTGAAGGTTACAGTTAATGTTAATGGACATCTGTTAGATAACGCGGAAAAATCAGCGATAAATTTAACTTGTCCGTTTGTCCCCCAATCAGCAATGACTTCTAATGCACCTAATGTAATTGCATTTGGTGTAACACCACTAGCAGTGTAAATTCCTTCAGTGATTCCAGAGGCGATTGAGATAGTAGGCTTTACATATTGATTCATAAAAACTCCATGCTGTCGCTTTTGTCAGCGGCGTAATAAATAATAATAAAAATGTTATTGGTCTTTTTTATCGTTTAAATTTACTATATTTATATTGTAATACAGAAAAAGATGCTGTCAAGTGTTTTTTGTTAAATTTGTGAATACAGAACATTGTAGTAGTGTAGGGAATAAAATGTTACATTATAGTAGTGTGAAAATGGGTTTGCCATTCATAGTAGTCATATTTTTTGCGGATCTTATATGAATATGGCATAAATGGGCGCACAAGAAAATCTTTTAACTGATCAGTCAATGAGTCATCATGTTCATCTGGTAGAATAAAAATGTTATTCTCCGTGTAAAAATCATAAGAGGAGAGTGAGCGATTATTGGTGATTAGCTTCTTGGACAAGTAAATGGCTTCCATTACTCGCATTGTGGGAGCCATTTGTCCAAATTGGGTAATGTCAAGAATAAGGCTGCATCGTTGAAGCTGCGTTAAGTATTCCTCATAAGAAAGGCGCTTGTCAGTCAATATACTTTTGAGTTCTTGACGTCTTTTTTTATTTAAGCCAGAAGCAAGAAGGCGGATATCGCATTCAATGCCAGACTCTTCAAAAACTGCTTTTAAACATAACAGCAAATCGGCGCGCCCTTTATCTACACCGAGAAAAAACAGTTTATTTTTCTTACATGGCTCATAAGGCTCATAGTACTTTTCACAGTAAAACATGTTATTATATTTAAAATTGTATTTTTCACAGTCTGCTGGATCAGTAGAATAAATAGTTAGCCATAGCCAGTCCCTTACCGCCGTTTGTGCCCCAGCGATCCCATACACCTTGATACGTTACATTTAAAGTTCCCTGACTTGAACCGCTTGCTGCATAAACACCCTCAGCTAAACCAGAATCAACAGTGATCATTGGCTTTTTATAAGTTCTCATAATAGTTACCTCCAGTAAGAATTAAGAAAAATAAAAGATGAAATACCCACTGGCCGGAGTGTGTTCTCGGGATATTCAGTGTGAGACCGGACACCTCCGATACAGTATTTTGAAAAACAAAACAGCCATACTCTTCCCAGAACCAGTGGACAATTGCATTTTAGCATGAGCCATTTTAAATGTCAATTTCTATTAAAAAAAAATAGAAAAAAGTTGAAAAAAGTGGTTGACAAACCCTTTAAAGGGTGGTATTATAGTCAACGTTGCAGCGAGAGACAACACTGAAACAACAGCAATAACTTAGAGATAGTTAAGTTAATTGAATAAATTGATTCTTTTAAAAGGACAGTTGAAGCGATTGAAACTTAACAAAAATAAAGTTAAAAAGTTAAAAAAGTGCTTGACAAACGTAAGCAACTGTGATATATTAGATGAGCTGTCGCTGAGACAGGCACTACAAAACACAAAGAA
>CAJJNI010000262.1 GCA_905193085.1 uncultured Lachnospiraceae bacterium
TTTCGGCAAGTCCTTCTTTTGGGCTGCTTCTACTTCTTTCCAAAGTTCATTATAGGATATAACCAAATTAGGGATTATTGAGCTGACACGAAAGAAAACTAAACAATCACTGGCGGAGATAATCTGTAATATAAATTGAACTGACATGATAAATAGCTGAATTAAAATATAATATGTCTTTATGACACTGACAAAATTATGCAATATTTTAAATTTGCTAATTTAAATGTATGAACTATACCTGTTAGATATTATCAATCATATAATTAAAAAAGATAGGAGAAGTAAAAGATGAAACTTGAAGTAAAAAACTTACGCAAGACATTTGGTGAAAATGAAGTTTTACATGGAATTTCATTTAGTGTTGAAAGCGGCAAGGCTCTAGGTCTTCTTGGAAGAAACGGAGCCGGAAAAACGACAACAATCCGAATACTGATGGATGTTTTTCATGCTAACTCAGGTGAAATATTACTGGATGGCAAACCGTTTATCCGAAAAGAACATTCTATCGGCTATCTTCCGGAGGAACGAGGTCTTTACCCAAAGAAAAAAGTGTTAGAGCAGATGATTTATTTAGCGCAGCTTAGAGGAATTTCTAAAAATCAGGCAAAAGAGAATTCTCTAAAATGGCTTGGCCGATTAGAAGTTGAGCAGTATGCCAACAACAAACTTGAAACACTTTCAAAAGGTAATCAGCAGAAAGTGCAGTTAGCATCAACACTTGTTGCAAATCCTGATATTGTTATTTTAGATGAACCTTTCAGCGGTCTTGACCCTGTAAATTCACAAATATTAAAGGATATCGTTCAGTCTTTAATTGAAGAAAACCGTATCGTTATTTTTTCAAGTCATCAAATGGGTTATGTCGAGGAATTCTGTGAAAATATTGCAATAATAAATCATGGTGAGATTGTCTTAGAAGGCGAACTCTCTAAAATCAAACAGGAATTTGGTAAAAATCAGCTTGTTTTAAATGCTGAAAATTATTCTGTTTCTGAATTAAAGAATTATCTTGAAGAAAATTTTGTAAATGAAGTAAGCATAATCGGAACAAAAAAAGAGTTTGTAATAATTTCACTCAATGAAAACATGACAAAAAAAGATTTACTGACAAAGCTTTTAGATTCTCCAATAGAAATAGAACGCTTTGAAAATTATAAACCATCTCTGAATGATATTTTCGTAGCAAAGGCGGGTGACGAATAATGAAAAACTTCTTTACAATATTTAAATTTGAACTGTTAAACTTTATCCAAAGTAAAAGCTATATAATTTCTACTGCAATAATAGCAGTAATATTAGCAGTAGTAATGTTCCTTCCAAATTTTGTTGATTTAGGACTTACTGATGACTCATCAACAAATTATTCAGAAGATGCTGACACTGAATCTGGTAAAGAAGCTGATAAAACTGATGACAGTGAAGCAACAGATACTACATATGTAATATTTGATAAAACTAATTCTTTACCATCTGCAAAAGAACTGACTGAACAATTCAAAAGCAGTGGAATAACATGGGAAAATGCACAATCTGTTGATGAATTAAAAAACGATGTTAAAGAGCAAAATTATGATGCTGGTTTTGTAATCAATTCATTTACTGATTATGATTATTATGTATATAACAAAGAAATGTTTGATTTTTCAGACACTATAATAGATGACTTTCTTACAACCGTATACCGCAACAATTACTGTGCTGAAAATAATATTGATTATGAATTAGTAGAGCCATTAATAGATGTAAATATTAACTGTAACGAAAATGTACTCGGCAAAGACGCTGCTGACAGTTACTGGTATTGTTATGCATTAACGATTATTGTATTTATGCTCATAATTTTGTACGGAACACTCATTGCAACTGCAGTGACAAATGAAAAAAGCAACCGTTCAATCGAAGTTTTAGTTACAAGCACAAGTACAGATTCATTGCTGTTTGGAAAAGTTTTAGCAGGAACAGTTGCATCTTTTGTCCAGATAGCAATCATTCTTACCATATCTTTGGGTGGATACAAACTAAACGAAAATGCATGGGGACATGCACTTGACATGTTATTAAAAATCAAACCGGAAGTATTAGTAACATTTGCTTTATTTGGTGTCACAGGATTTATTTTCTATGCATTCTTATATGGTGTTATGGGCGCATTAGTCTCCAAAACAGAAGACATCAACAAGAGTGCCGGAAGTCTCCAGATGATAATAATGATTGTATATTTTGTAGTTTTATTCCAGATGTCAAACATAGACGGAATTGCCATGAAAGTTGCATCATTTCTTCCTGTAAGCTCATATTCCGCTATGTATATACGAGTTGCAATGGGAAATGTAGCCCTTTGGGAAATAATAGTTTCTTATATAATTCTTGTAATATCAACAATTGCCGTCGGTTATATCGGAGCTAAAATTTACAGACTTGGCACATTACGCTACGGAAATCCTATTAAAATTTCAACAGCTCTAAAATCAATAAAAAACAAAGAGCAGGAATAAAAATCAACAATTTTTAATAAAAAATCTTTAAATTTTTTATTAAAAGTGTTATAATGGATACATAAAGAAATACAATTATTAGTATATATATATATGATGCATTATGTATTTCTGAAAATCTGGGAAAGGAAAAGCATAAAACATTATGCAGGATTGAATTATGGAACAAAATATAATATATACAATAGGTCGTCAGTTCGGCAGCGGTGGAAAAGAAATCGGTATAAAACTTGCTGAAAAACTTGGAATTAAATGTTACGATAGAGAGCTTCTTGAACTTGCTGCAAAAGACAGTGGTCTGTGTCAGGAATTATTTGAAAACCATGATGAAAAACCAACTAACAGTTTTCTGTATTCATTAGTAATGGACACCTATTCACTTGGTTATTCATCATCATCATATATGGATATTCCAATTAATCATAAGGTTTTCTTAGCACAGTTTGATTCAATTAAAAAACTTGCTGAAAAAGGACCTTGTGTAATTGTCGGAAGATGTGCTGACTATGCCCTGGAAGATATGCCTAACTGTGTAAGTGTATTTATACAGGCTGACATTAAATTCAGAGCAGAACGAATTGCTAAATTACATAACATAACAGCAGAAAAAGCTACAGACCTTATCTTAAAAACAGATAAAAGAAGAGCAAGCTACTATAATTACTATTCTAACAAAAAGTGGGGCGATGCAAAGAGTTATCAGCTCTGCCTTGAAAGTTCTGCTATAGGCATAGAAGGAGCAGTAGATATGATAATTGATTTTGGAAATCGTAAGCAGGAGTATTTAAAGAATAATAAATAAAATAGAATTGTAATAATATAATATTTTATAACAAATTTAAAAACCCGACTTCTAAAGGTTAGATTTTAAATTAAA
>CAJJNI010000263.1 GCA_905193085.1 uncultured Lachnospiraceae bacterium
TTTAAGTGTAAATAACTATGAGAAAGAAGTTAATTGTTGTTTATGACATTATAAGTGTAAGTTATGACATGTAATAATACAAATGCTTTGTATTATGATATACTGTCTAAGCAATCTGCTAAACAAATTAAATATAAATCATAAAGGGAGGAATAGAAGGAAGTAATAAAGTATTTTTTTATGAATAACTACAATGGTTAAATAATTAAAAAAGTAAGAAAATAATAACAAAAGAAGGAGTACTGCATAATGATGAAGAAAAAAGTAAGAACAATAATTGGATTAACTGCTTTAATATGTACAATTGGTATGAATTTGGAAACTAATTGGTTATATGCTGATGAAGGAGATTTTATAACTGAAGATTCTGCCGATGAACAGAATTTTATAGTTAAAAGTTCTGCTGATACAGGAGAGATATTAGATGAAGAAGAAGCAAAAAAAATTTTGGAAAATGGAGGGATTATTACTGAGACATGGGACAGTGGTATTGATTATAATGAGTTGATAGAAAGTAGTATAGAATTTGATGATGAGAGGACAGATATTTCGAATGAAGAAGAGGCATTAGATATTTTTATAGAGAAGAAAAATAATGAACTTGAAAAAGAAAAAAATAATTTATTTGCTTTGGAATCTGAAAAAAATATAAATGGTATTACCAAAGATATAATAAATAAAACAAAGGAAAATATTCAAAAGTTAAAAGAAGAAATAAATAATTTGACAAATTTAAAATCTAATGTTTTATCGTCAGATATTGCAACATTTTCAAATGTATCATCTAGTAAGGATTTAAGTAATTCTTCATATTTTCCTAATATACGAAATCAAGGCAGTAAGGGGAGTTGTGTGTATTTTTCATCTATTTATTACAGTTATACATATATGGCAAATTCAATGAATAAAATAAATTCTAAAATATTATCAAATTGTTATTCACCCGAATGGCTTTACATTCAAATGAGAGGCGATGGTGCTTTGCAAACAGAAAGACAATTTGATTATTTAAAACATAATGGCTGTGTTAAATGGTATGAATGTGAATACAGTGGGAATGTTAACAGCGATAAAACAATTAATAGTGTGAGTGAAGATGCTATGATGAATGCATTTACTACAAAAATAGATAAATGGGGAACTGTTATAAATCATTTTAATACTACACCAATTACTTCTGTTAACGGAAATACTGAGTTAATGGCATTGAAAAACTATCTTATTAATGGCATACCATTACATATCAATGTGTCTTTTAAATTTAATGAAAAAATTGGCAGTAATAACGAAATATTTGCCATAAGGGAATATCGTATTCCTAACAAAAATACCGGACATGCCATGACTGTAGTTGGTTATGATGATAATATCTGGTGCGATGTAAATGGAAATAATAAATGTGATGCTGGAGAAAAGGGTGCTTTTAAAGTGGCTAATTCACATGGAACGGGCTTTGCAAATAACGGATACATTTGGATTTTATATGATGCGTTAAATGGTCAATCTCAAATTTCAGGAAATTGGGAGAAAGATTTGGAAGGTGAAAGACTGCCCGCATTTGGAGACAAGGTATTTTATTTTACAGTCAGAGCTTGTAAACCTACCGTTGTTGGTAAAGTAGAATATAAAAATGTTACATTTGATAATTTAGGTGTATCTTTGTACACCAGCAGAAATTCTGCAAAACTTGAACAGGCTAAAATCACACCTGACTTAAAAGAACAGAATATTACTTCGGTTGTGAAGTTATATGACTATACAGATGACGCAAAATCATATGATAGAATTATTGGTGGTACCAGATTTTATTTGAATTATTTTACACAAAATAGCAGCAGTTCAAAACCGTTCTCAAATGTGAAATTTACATTAGTTGACAATAAATTTAACCAAGTGTCAGGGTATAGTAGTTATATAACAAATACAGGAACATATAATATTTATAAAAATTTTGTTCTGGGTGATATTAATTATGATGGAAATTTAAAAGAGGATGATGTTAAGGAAATCTTAAATTATGCATTAAATATTACAACAGATTATTCAAATCTTCAAGCTATAATGGCTGACTATAATCACGATGGAAAAATAAATTTAGATGATGTAGTTGCGTTTAGAAAAGTCTTACAGTAAAATATTTTTATGATTGGAGGAAGGATATTATGAATAAAAAATTAGCCAGAATAATTACATCTTTTAGTTGTGCATGTATATTATTATCAGGAAATGTGTACGCAGAGGAAACAAAAATAGATAAGCCTGTTATTGAATATAATGAAGCAAAGCAAAAGAATATTGCAGTATATGACAGCATTTATATGGGAAGTTATCCGCAGTCTGAAGTTGTCAGCAAAGATGCTGTTTATGAGCAGCTTGTTACATCACAGCAATGGAATGATGATGTGCTTGAAATTTCAGGAGTTAAATACTGCAGGAAGAAGCCGAACCAAGACTATAATTGGAAATTTTTACATAGTGATACATATACAAATTCATTTGATATGGATTCATTTGACTGGGGAGAAGCTGGCTGGTACAATTTAGATAATAAAGATTTGGAGTATCATTATTTTAAATATGAACCGGTTCAATGGAGAGTATTATCTGTAGATAATAATGTAGCAATGGTTATGTCTGATAAAATATTAGACAGCATGATATATTATAATACAGATTATATTTTTGGTCTTATCGATTTTGATGAAAATGCTTCTGCATGGGGTGATTCCGTTGTAAGAAATTTTCTGAATAAAGACTTTATAAAAGAAGCTTTCACCGATGATGAAATCAAAAGTATTGTAACAACTGATAATTCAGGGACAACAGGAAACGATAAAATCTATCTGCTGACACAGCAATATCTGAAAGATGAATTATTAGAAAAACTACCTCCTATGGATTATCCAACTTATAGAAGTCCTGTCGTATGTGCCAGACCTTCTGATTATGCATGGGCAATGGGCTGTCCAAAAGGAAATGGAAAAGATTCTCTTAGTTTAGGAAATTCACACTGGTGGCTTATTTTAGATGGAGAAAAAATTGGAACGCAGACAACGGGACCTATTATATGCAGCAACGGAAAATTATATGGAACAGAACTTTCTTCATCGTATACCGGAGTGCGGCCTGTAATGTGTGTTGATTTGACATCTGATGCATATAGTTATGCGGGAAAAATTTCAACAGATATACAGTTGTGTGGTGATTTGGACAAAGATGATAATGTATCACTTTCTGATGCTTTGAAAGCCTTAAAATATTCTCTCGGAATAGAAACTTCATCAGATGAAACAGTAAAAATATGCGATACTGATAATGATAAAACAATAACATTACAGGATGTAATGGAAATTTTAAAAATTGC
>CAJJNI010000264.1 GCA_905193085.1 uncultured Lachnospiraceae bacterium
ATGCTCATGCCGGGGCGGGAATCAAGGTCAGTCGCCCACCAGTGAGCAAGCTCACCGTGTGAGACTGACTTTGATTCCCTGGCATCATAATTTGAAAGGTTTGGACTATGAATTTTAATTACAAATTTGATATGAAAAAAATTATACTGTTACTTTTAATGGCTTCTGTGTTTAGTTTATGTAAACCAGTTGAAAATGAAGCTTCGGATAATGCTATCAACATAGATATGGAAGATGGAGAATATTCAATAGAATTAAGTATGACAGGTGGAAGTGGCAAAGCATCTGTTTCTTCTCCGTGTATGTTGATTGTTAAAGAGCATAAGGCATATGCCAAAATTCAATGGAGCTCTTCAAATTATGATTATATGATTGTTGATGATGATAAATATTTGAATTTAAATACTGATGGGGGAAATTCTTTATTTGAAATTCCTATAACTGCAATTGACAAAGAGATGGAAGTTATTGCAGATACAACCGCAATGGGAACTCCATATGAAATTAAGTATTATCTTACATTTGATTCAAAGTCAATTGGCTCAAAAGACCAGATACCACAGGAAGCAGCAAAAAGGGTTGTTGTCGTGGCTCTTATAATAATCGTTGGCGGTGGAATTTTGAATCATTTTGTTAAAAAAAGTAGAAATGTGTAGGAGTTTGTATATGTTGATACAGAAAAAAGGTTTATCAAAAAATTTTATTAAGTGTATGGCAATGTTTACAATGTTTTTAAATCATTTTGCACATATATTTTTAACAGAAGGCACAGTATTGTATACTATATTTGTAGATATAGGATATTTTACTGCAATAACAATGTGTTATTTTCTTGCAGAGGGATACAGATATACACATTCTAAAAAGAAATATGCATTAAGGCTTCTTATTTTTGGAATAATAACCCAGATACCGTATCTGTATGCATTTCATTATCTGCAGTTTAATATGATGTTTACGCTGCTATTCTGTCTGTGTTTTCTATGGGTCGATGATACAAAGTTAAATATTTATGTTAAAAATTTAATAAAAGTATTGCTTGTAATAGTTTGCTATTTCAGCGACTGGAGTGGATTTGCGTTATTTTTCACATGGCTGTTTTATAAAAGTTACGGAATTAAGAGTGAAATCAAAAAAAGTTATATTATATGTATTGTGATATATCTGATAAATAATTATGTTGCTTTTATTGATATATACAGTCCAATTAAAGCTTTGAGCATGTCTGTTGGTGCCACATTGGGACTTGTTGTATCAGCTATAATAATAATTTATTTTTATGACAGTGAACAGTCTTATAAGAACCGTAAAATAATGAAATATTTATTTTATTGGTTTTATCCGGTTCATATCATATTATTATTGCTTATTAAAAGTGTTATTGCAGTATAGAAGATATTTTAAATATATATCAATCAACAGTTCTTTTTGCATATCCTCATTAAGTTTTTTGAAGTAGAACATGAGTTCTTTCTCTTTCCTTGAAAGTGAATTGTAGCGTGACATGTTTTCTTTCTGTTCATAAAAGTCGGTAAATTCTTTTGAGTATGATGCCATCCGCTGTATTTGAACAATAAAAGGGTGTTCATTCTTTGGATAGTCTTCAAAAAAATATTCAAAAGGAATACCGTATATGTCTGAAAGTGCAGTTAATGTGTTAATGTCGGGGCGTACACGGCCTGATTCATAATTAGTGTATGATTGTCTGGAAATGTTTAGTCTTTGGGCAATGTATTTTTGTGTGTAATTTTCCAGTTGTCGTAGTTTTCTTAATTTTACAGGAAGTTTGTCATAATTGAAATCCCGTACGTCTGTTGCATTGTATTCCAGATACATATATGTATCAGCTCCTCCTCATAAGTATATAATATAGAATGATTATATCATGCTACAGTTATCGATAATAAATTTTGTATCTGACAATGGAAATATGTAAATAAGATAAATAGAAATATATGGATATTATAAAAATTTTGAGTTGAATTAACTGAAAACACAGTTAGATATAGTTAAATTATCTTTGATATTTTGTCTGCCTGACAGCACCAGGCAAAAATTTTCAGAGTAGTCCGCTACATCTGTGTTTTTTACCTGATACTCCAGGAAAATATGCTGCATAAATCATCTTGTTATTTATAAATAATGTTATGTTAAGTATTTGTGTTAACGTTTGTTTCCAAAGAAAAATAGTGCTACGGTACCAGGACCTGTATGGCTGCCTATAGTCGCTCCAATATTAAAAATTACCGGTGGCTCCTGAAGTTTTGGAAAACGCTGTACAATTAAATCAGATACTTTTTTTGCATCTTCATAGCAGGCTGAGTTGGAAATAAAAACTTTGCCTGAATAATCTGTACCATTTTCTGCGTGTTCGACCATTTTATCAACAATTGCTTCAATAACTTTTTTCTTTGAACGGATTTTCTGGCGTGGAATAAGTTTTCCTGCGTTATCTACATAAAGCAGAGGGCATATATTAAGGGCACTTCCAATAAAACCGGCAGTTTTTGAGATTCTTCCGCCACGCACATAGAAAGTCAGGTCTGTTGAAAAAAACCAGTGCTGAACATTAAGTGCATGTTTAACTGCCCAGTCATAAAGTTCTTTTACAGACATTCCTGCGTCCCTTAAATCGGCAAGTGTATCCATTAATAAGCCATATCCGGAAGATGCTGACAGAGAATCTACTACATAAATTTTCCGGTCAGGATATTTTTCTTCCAAAGTTTCTTTTGCTATGTTTGCTGAATTAATAACGCCTGAAATACCTGATGATAAACATACATGTAATATATCTTTGCCTTCCTTTAAAAATGGCTCAAAATATTCAATAAATTCAGTTGAATTGACCTGTGATGTCCTTGTAGTGGAACCGTTAAGCATTTTTTCATAAAGCTGCTCAGGTGGCATTGATTTTCCGAGGTCGTCAGGATATTCTTTTTCATCAATTTCAAAGTGAAAACATATATATTCTATCTGGCGTTTATTAAGATGTTCTTTTGTAAGGTCCGCTGTTGAACAACAGCTTAGAATATAATTTTGCATACAACTTTTTCCTTTCATGTTTGGCATATATTTTCAGAATATAAGTTATATATGTTAGCTGCCATAATCTGTAAATATACTAAAGATGTGTAAATTGTAACATTTTAAATCATATTTAGCAATATTATTTAGAAAATTTATTTTGCTTGCATACTTTAGCGGGCAGATTTATAATAGAGAAAACAGCTAAAAAAACAATAATAATAGAGGATAAAAAATGATATCTGTATGTATAATAACTAAAAACGAAGAAAAACATTTAAAAGAATGTCTTAAGA
>CAJJNI010000265.1 GCA_905193085.1 uncultured Lachnospiraceae bacterium
GTCCTATAAGGTGGAAGTAAGTCTTACAAAGTGGAATTAACTTTTACAATTGACCATTTTAACCATTTCTTATAATTAATCAGACGGAAGCGAAAGTAATTTCCAGCTTAAATCAATCATTTCGGGTTTATCCAGCGAATTTTTAATTATAATGCTTCTGTCCGGGTTCTCACTTCTAAGCAGCCCTTTTTGCGAAAGTCTTCTCTTTAACTCCATTGATGTACCCTTGCTGCCATCTATAATCTGTATGTTGCTGTTTTCAAGATATTTTTGCAGATATGGTTTTAAAAATGGATAATGTGTACAGCCCAGCACTATCGTTTCTGTATTATCACTGATATAAGGTGTAAGATATTTGTGAAAATACTCTGCAAGAAATTCTCCTTCAAGATTTCCCTTCTCCACAAATTCCATAAGCCCGTCACAGCCAATTGGAATAATCTCACACATATCCTCATACTTTTGCAGCAATCTTTTGAATTTTTCCTGTTTAATAGTCATTGGAGTTGCCATAACAAGCACTCTTCCACCCCGGCTGTTTACAGCGGCAGGTTTGATTGCAGGCTCTATTCCAACTATAGGAAGGTCGGGATATTTTATTCTAAGCTGTTTTACTGCTGCTCCGGTTGCAGTATTGCAGGCAACAGCAAGGCCCTTTATCCCACAATTCATCAGCTTATCGACAACATCGAATGTAAGTTTTCTTATTAATTCTGTTTCTTTTACACCATAAGGTGCATTAGCCGAATCTCCATAATAAATAAAATCTTCATACGGCATAATTTTAATTGCTTCCCGCAAAACACTAAGTCCACCCAGACCGGAATCCATAAAGCCTATCGGCTGATTTATTTTTTCAGAACAATCATTCCGCATAATCTAATCCTTCTTCCAAACTATTTATGTATACAACATTTATACTCTTTGTAAAATATATACTAAATCAGTAAAAAAAGCAACTCGCTTAAACTATAAAAACACCCTTTACGATTTCAAGAATTATCGCATCAGCCGCAATTTTTCTGTACAACCGCAGACTTTAGCTGATTTCATGCGAAAAAATTGCCCGGTATACAATTTTATGATATCGGATACCGGACAATTCTACTATATTCACATATCGTGATATTATTTCTGCTCTAACAATGTCTTTCTTACAATCCCCTGAGGATCTTTCACAAAAAGAATTACAATCCATATAACTAATCCCAATGCTACAACTGATATTCCAAGAAATGTATCATTTAACATATCAGCAGCCGATGGTATAAAATACTCAGCACCTGCTTCTGCATACTCAAATATTGCATCAACAAACCACATTATGGAAGCTCCCCCATACATAAGGCACAATGTTCCAAGCTTTAAAACACTTCGGTTTTCATTAGTATACCACACAATAGCAGTTATTATCGCCGCTAATGTTGACAGTAATAATGTCATAATAATTCCTCCTATTTTTCTTCCATCAATTCGGTCTTATCTTCGGTTTTCTTTTCAAGCACACGGGAAACAGCAACCATTATTCCCCACACTCCTGTGACAAGAACTGCCATAGTAACACCCGTTGTGGACATTTCATGAAGCATCTGCGCTGCGTCCTGTGGGTTAGCTGCACCTGAAAGGAAAGGAAAATATGGCACAATTTCACCATGCCAGAGATGTTCAAAAGCTAAAAGTGCTGAACCGCCCCATAACATATTATTGAGCCAACCCATTTTCTTTGAAAAAGGAATTGTCTTCTTCCCGTCCAAATGAACCTTTTCATTCATTACCTCTGTCTTTTCACTGCTTTCCTTAGACTTAATAATTTTACTTGCAACTGTAGTAATTACTGCCTCCGCTGCCGGTACAACAAAACATGCCATAATAAATTCCTCCTGTCTGTTCGTCTTTAATATATATTATCCAATCATAATGAATACACAAAAAGGCACAATATTCCTCTTGCGAAAAATAGCATGCCTCCATTGACATAATTCATCATTTAATTGTATATGATATATTCAGACAATTATATTTTATAATTATTATTTGTAATGCATCACTTACATACATTAAGTATAGTTTATAACAATCCTTTAAATTTGTCAACTATTACACATTCTTATGCCACAACCTCTTATGCCACAACCTGCATGTACTTTTCTTATACCACAACTCAATACACATTTCTTATCAAATTACATATTTCTTATGTATCCGGGTTTTATTTGTATTTTCTGAAAAAAGCATCTATTGCACTTACTGTATCATGACTTTCCTTTAATTCAGGGCTGAAAACACTGAATGCATGGGTCAGTCTTTTATCAGCAGGAAAACATTTGAGTTTATGCGAAACATCGTGTCTTGCAAGTGCCTTTTCAAAATTAAAAGTATAGCGTTTTAAATTATCCTTTTTACTTGTAACTAAAAAGCATGGCGGCAATGATGTTACAATATCCGGATGCTCTGGATTTAAATAAGGAGCAAATTTTGTTTTTTTGTAATTCTTACCATATAAATATTTCGGTAAACATAACCCTATTTTATCAAATTTAGTTGTATAAAACATACCACTTATAAATGTAAGAGCATTAAAGGAAATATCATGTGGTTTAACATGTGCAGCCTTGGCAAGTTTATGACATTTAGCCATTGCTGCTGTATAGGCAAGCAGATAACCTCCACCGCTGTCAGCCACACCATAAATATGCTCCAAATCACCATTATAATCTGATAAATTTGACTTTATATATTTAAATGCCATTGACACATCATTAAACTGGTCATAAACCTGACAATCAGGAACCAGACCGTATTCTATACTAAACACAAGATACCCTTTAGTACACAGCTGTCCGCAAAAGAAACGATTAAACTCTTTATTTCCCAGCAATAATCCGCCACCATGTACATTTATAATTACAGGCAGCTTTTTATCAGCCGCATTTTCAGGTCTGTATATATCCATGCGGTGAACCTTATCATTATCATCTGCATATGGTATATCAGTCTGTTCAATTATTCCTTCCGGCATTGTCAATTCACTGTTGCGTTTTTTTGCAGCCACTTCAAAATCTTTACGCTGCTTATAAAATTGTCTGGCAAGTAAATCGTTCATTTATTTTTTCCTTTCAGTATTTTTTCTGTCTGTCATATCGAAACTGCTATATAACAACATGCTGCCGACAGTTTCCTGCTTTTCTTAATAATGTAATATAACAAAAAAGAGTCTATAGCTCACACTATAAACTCTCTCAAAAGTGAGACATCGGGGATTCGAACCCCGGACAACTTGATTAAAAGTCAAGTGCTC
>CAJJNI010000266.1 GCA_905193085.1 uncultured Lachnospiraceae bacterium
ACCTGCCAGTATCCGTTTGAGTTAAAAAAACAGGCTCAAATATGTCAATACCCTCTGCTGTATTTTAGCAGGGGGTATTTTTCGTTGTCCAGGGTAAGTTACAATTATGATACAATTTTAAGATAAAATGTCGGACGGATATTAGTTTAAATGAAAGAAGGGTTGGAATAAATGACTAAAATTCTTGTGGCAGAAGATGAAGAAGCCATTGCAAATCTTATATATATAAATTTAACCAAAGCAGGTTATGATGTAAAAGTTACATATGACGGTGAAGCTGCGGCCGATTTGATGGCTGTTGATACATTTGATTTATGCATTTTTGACATAATGCTTCCTTATATAGATGGTTATGAATTATTAGAATATGCAAAAACACTTGATATACCTGTAATTTTTCTTACTGCTAAGGGTCAGATGAATGATAAGGTCAAAGGGCTTAAGCTTGGAGCAGATGACTACATGACAAAACCGTTTCAGATAATTGAACTTCTTGCAAGAGTGGAGAGTGTGTTAAGGCGGTACCATAAAGTTTCACAGATTATTAAAAGCGGCAACATAGAAATTAACATGCGCTCAAGAATTGTTAAATGTAATGGAAATACAGTTGAACTTACATGTAAGGAGTTTGATTTACTCCTGCTTTTTATGCAGAATCAGAATATTGCTCTTTATCGTGAAAATATTTATGAAAGAGTGTGGGGTGGAGAACTTCCGCAGGGCTGCCGGACAATTGACCTTCATGTGCAGCGTTTAAAAAAGAAGCTTTTTCTGGAAGATTCAATCGAGACGATATATAAAGTGGGATACAGATTCAAAGGAGGAGTGTGATTGTGCATCTGTTTTTTAAACATTTTTCCAGAACTATATCATTGGTAATGTTTGTACTTGCTTTGTTTGGAAGCATGCTTTTGTATTCATCTTTCAAAATGTCTTTAAAAGAAGAATTAAAACAGATGTCAAATGAAGTTGAGATGGTATCATACGCACTCAATTCTTCACTTGCCGCATTACCGTCAGATTATGAAGCCGTTGACTATGCAGTTGAACAGATTGCAGATTCTGTTTTTACTAACAGGAATACCAATGATATTGTAAGAATCTATAATGAAAGTGATAAAGAAATTTACACAAGCAAAAGAGCTTCTGAAAAAAATATTAAAAAAACTTATGATAAACAAAAATCTGGATATTATGAAATATTATCGTCAGATAACAATAAATATCTGCATACATTTACTCAGATGGACAGCAGTCGTGGAAAATATTATCTTGAAATTAACAGGGATATAAGTGTTATTTATGAAAACAGGCAGAAATTATACAGCCAGTATGTAATTGTATTATCTGTCGGTATTGTTTTGTCGGTATTTTTGAGTATTATATTTACGATAAGTTTTACAAGACCGCTTATTGTTCTGTCAAATTCAACGAAAAAATTTGCAGACGGTAATTATAAAGAGCGGGTAAAAATAATTGGTGATGATGAAATTTCAGTACTTATGCAGGATTTTAACAGCATGGCAGAAAGGCTGAATGAAAATATGCAGAAGCTCGAATATCAGGCGAAGACGCAGGAAGAATTTACAGCCGCATTTGCACATGAATTAAAGACTCCTCTTACATCAATAATCGGATATTCAGATATGTTACGCAGTATGGAGTTAAGTGGTGATGATATAAGAATGTGCGGTGAGTATATTTTTAATCAGGGCAGCCGCCTTGAAAAACTGTCATATAAGCTTTTGGAGCTTGTAGGTATTGATAAACACAAAATTATTTTTAAACAGATTCAGGTTAAACCACTTGTGCAGAATGTAGAAAAAATTATGCAAAAGCAGCTTGAAGGTAATAATCTTTTATTTGAAACAAATATTGACAGTGGTTTCATAGCGGGAGATGAAGACTTAATAATCTCACTTTTATGTAATATTATCGACAATGGCAGAAAAGCATGCAGAGGTCTGGAAGGAAAAATCATTTTAAGTGGAGTATGTTGTAATGATGAATATATTTTTTCGGTAGAAGACAATGGCTGTGGCATGCCGGCTGATGAGCTTGAGAAAATTAAAGAAGCATTCTATATGGTTGATAAATCAAGGGCAAGAAAAGAAGGTGGTGCCGGTATTGGAATGGCACTTTGTGACAAAATTGTTGGTTTACATAATGCAAATTGGACAATTGAAAGTGAGCCTCAAAAAGGCACGAAGGTTACAATATCTTTTCCTGTAAATCTGGAGGCAGAATATGAGAAAATTTAATTTTATTAAATATATTGTGTCAGTTTTAATGCTTATTGTGCTTGTGACAGCGGCTTTTGCAATGCCGGGGGTTGTATATTCCATTTATGATGATAAGATATTTGGAAAAAAAGAAAATATGGAAATTGAGGTTGCTTCATATGAAAAAGAACATTCTTTTGAGGCACAGCTTACAAGTATTGCAAAATATTTTGACGGAACATGTGATTTGTCAGCTGTTCGTATGGAGGAAGGAAATTCAAGTGTCAGTAATAACGAACTTGCAGATATAATAAATAAGGAACTGGACAGATTTATAGCGTCATCTTCAGGTGGAGAAAGTGTAAGCTTTGATGAACAGAGCATTATGGAAAGAAATCTCTATACGGTTTATGTTACCGTACCAGAAGATGAAGAAGCAAGAAACAGTATTACAATGTGGTTATTAAGACTTAACATCAACAGTGAAATGTATGATTATGCTGAGATTTTGTTAGATATGGAATACCACAAAATATATAATGTAAGATTTTATATAAAAAATGATGATTTGACTGAAAAATATGAAAAATACGAAGACTTTGCGATGGAAGAAATCTCTGTTTTGTATAATTATTATGCGGAATACCAATTTTATTGTATTTTCTGGCAGTTACAGGATAATAAAGAAATTGTAAATGACGCATCTGTTGGGCAGAGCAGTTTGGACGATTATTATGTGACTGAGTATTCAGAAGAAAAAATTCTGCCGGTAAATATTGACTTTTTAAAAGATAATGAGGGGTGTTATATAGATATCGGAATAAAAAATATCAGGTCGATATTACAACTTTGATACAAAACCGCATAAATCGTGATACAACATTGATGTACTCTTAATAAAAATAAATGAAAAGGAGTACGGATATGAAAAAAATAAGATTAAAAAAATCTGCTAAGAAAGTCATAAAAAAAGTAATATTTACGGCATGCTGCCTTGTGTTGGCCTGGCAGTTTGCAAGCTCTATAAAACATGATTTTATCGGAAATCCTGTAGTTGCTGACAGTAATGATGTAT
>CAJJNI010000267.1 GCA_905193085.1 uncultured Lachnospiraceae bacterium
AAAATATATAGGAAGCCATTCAAGGCAGTTATACATAATAATGGCAACCTTATCGCCTTTTTTCACACCTCTTGAAAGAAGCATATTGGCAAAACGGTTTGCTTTCTCATCAAACACTCCCCATGTTATTTCTCTTCTGTATGCAACTGATGAAGTCGGCTGCATAAGTTCATAATCCTTCCATGTTGTTCTTCTTTTATCAGTCATTTCAGGATTGAGTTCTACTAATGCAACTTCATTTCCATAAAGCTTTGCATTTCTCTCTAAAAATTGCGTTACAGGCATTTTAAGTACATCCTTTCAATACATTATCTCTAATATTTTCAGCTTTGTAAAGCACTGATACTTTAAAGCAAAAAAATCCCTATCTGAATAATTTTATCATATATTAAACAGTGTGTCAAACATCAGCACACGACAGTGCCTCTAAAAGCCACTTAACCAGTCTTCCGTCAATTTTACCGGCGCATGCCATTCCATTCATGACAGAAAAGGCATCTTCCATGCTCATAGGCTTCTTATATGGTCTGTCAGTTGCTGTCAGCGCATCATAAATATCGGCAACAGTTATAATTCTTGTCTCTATTGACAAATCTGCTGCCGTTAAATGATTTGGATAACCGCTTCCATCAAGAAATTCATGATGGCCTGCAGTCCATACAGGAACATCACTGTAATTTTCCGTAAATTTAACTTTTGATAGAATTTTTGCCGTCATCTCAACATGGCTCTGCATCAACTGTCTTTCTTTATCAGTCAAAGTTCCCTTTCTGATACTTAAATGTGCAATTTCTTCTTCTGTAAGATAATGCACTTTCTGTCCGTCATGTTTTTGATAAACCTTTCCACGAAGTCTTTGAACTTCAAGGAATTTATCATCATCAAGATATTCCAGACAATCCACCTCATGTATAAACTTAAGAATATCATGCAGCTCTTTGCGGTAAGCCTCATACTCATTTTCCAATATTCTGTCTTCAAGAAAATCTATATAATACCAGCTTTCTATGAGTTCAAACCGCATAATGATTCTTTCCATATCACCGTCCATCCGGCTTGCTCTGTTCATGATTTTCTTTGAAATAACCATTTTACCTATATCATGTAACAGAGCAGCCAGACGCAGCTTTTCTATTCTGTTTTCATCAAAAAACTGCTCTATTTTACCTTCTTTATACTTTTCATTTATCTTTTTTGCCAGTATAACCGAATAATATGCAACTTTTCTTGTATGGTTGCCATTATATGGAGTTCTTTCATCGATAGCAGTCGCCATAGCTTCTACAAAAGAGGCCAGCTGTTCCTGAAGCTGTTTTACATAGTCTTCTTCCATAATTTTATTCATATTTATTATCCTATTCTAACATGAATTTATTTACTATATCTCTTAACATATCTGCCATGTTATTATGTATAATTATAACAGATTAATTTTATTTTTTAAACATATTTTTTCCAAACATTTTATATTTACAAAAAAATCTCCAAATACAAAGTATCTGGAGATTTTATCGTTAGATTACTATCATACTTTTTTAAATCGGTTTACCTCATTTGTTAATTTAGATGATATTTCCTGATTTGATTCTGTTTCTTTCTGAATATTAGTAAATGCTTCAACAAGACTTACTGCATTTTCAGCAACACTTGTTACACCTTTTGCATTCTCATCTACGGCAACTGAAATATCACCGATACCTGTATTCATAGCCTGCATTGTTGAACTGATTTCATTAGTATTAGCAGCTACATTTGAAAGAATTTCATTTATATCATCTGCATCTTTCTCATATTGTCCTGCTACACCTACAAAATCATCATAATCTTTCATTACCTTTTCATCGATAAATTTCAACATATTTTCTGAATTTTTAGCAAGCTTTTCAACTGCACTGATGACTACATTACTAATATTCTGAATATTACTTGCTGTCTGTGCACTATTGTCTGCAAGAACCCTTATTTCGTCCGCAACTACAGCAAAACCTCTTCCGGCTTCACCTGCTCTTGCAGCTTCAATTGATGCATTTAATGATAAAAGATTTGTCTGGCTTGTAATATCTAAGATTTCTCCTGTAAGTCCGTTAATCTTTTCTACATTTCTACTCTCTATTAAAGCTTCATCTACTGCAGTTCTTATTTCGCTTATTATTTTTATAGCTGTCTCTTTACTGTCAACGGTATTATGATGCATGCTTCCTGCATGTGATTTTATTGTTTTAACTAAATCTGCACCATTTTGTACTCTGCAATTTACATCTTCAATCTGACCTGAAATACTTTCACTTCCATGTGCTATCTGACTTAATGTTGCTGATATTTCTTCAATACTTGCTGACATTTCTTCCATTGCAGCAGACACATTTTCTGCATTTTCATTTGATTTTGATATTTCATCCCTTACAGTACCCGCTGAAATCATCAGTTCCTCAGATTCTGATTTAAGCTTGCGCATTACATTCTGTAACTGTTCAATAAATGAGTTGATTCCTTCTGACATCTGTCCGATTTCATCTTTTGTCTTAACAGGTATTCTCTCTGTCAAATCACCTTCATTATTACCAATTTTATCAACAATACTTCTTAACTGTATTCCTGAAATTTTCGCTGGTTTAACAATATTTAAATTAACAACAAATACTATTATTACAAATATAACAAGAAACATTACAGTTAATATTACATCAAAAACATTTGTACCTGTTATTCTTAAAGAACTTTTTTCTGCACAATAATCTGCTTTCTCAGTAAGAATATCTTCGTAATTTTTCTGTGCATCCTGAACAACATTTATATTTCCATTTTGTTCAGAATCTAACTTTTGTTTTATACTGTCGTAATCTGCTTCTTTAGCAGCTTCTAAAATTTCATTACTGTTACTTGAAAATTTAGTTACTGCACTTTCTAGTTCGTTATATTTTCCAGTAAGCTCTTTATCATTAACAGCCTCAACTCTTTTCTTCATTGAAGAAAGATAGCTTTTCATGCTTGTTATTGAATTTTCAAGATTCTGTATTACAATTTCACTTTCAGAAGTATTCTGCTTATAATAAACAAGGTTTTCAAGTAACTGTACCTGTTCAAATGAAGCATGAAAATCCCCATTTTCATCTTCAAGCTTCATATAAATATTTACCAGCTTATCATTGTAATCATTAATTTTATCTAATGCTGCAATATTTGAAACAAGCATTAACACAAATACAAGTCCAATAATTACAAGCATTGAAAAAATTTTCCCTCCAATACTTTTTCTCATAGTTCTGT
>CAJJNI010000268.1 GCA_905193085.1 uncultured Lachnospiraceae bacterium
CTGAGCCTTAAGTGCTGCTAATTCATCATCAACTGCTGTGTTAGCTGGCTCTGCCAAAACAACAAAATTATAACATAGTCCATACTATTTGTAAAGGCGAAGTTTGTCTGTATGTAGCCTTACATACAGGCTGTCACCTGTTTTTTTACATTTAACAGCCTGCGTAACTTAATTATAAATTATTATAACAACTCAATTTTTTTGTTTTCAAGATTGTAAAAATAAACATTATAGGAAAGCCTTTCTTCTAACATAACCTGAGTATTATTTACCTCAAACACCATCTCCTGAAGCTGCATTGTTTTATGATTATCTTTATCTTCAACCGGCAGTAATAAAACTTCATGAATACTGCTTGGCAATATGTATAAATTTTTATGCAACTGCATGGCAAAGTTTTCAAGAACATTTTCATAAAACATTGTTGCCGCTCCGAATGATTTTTCATTGTTTGTCATGACATAAAGATTAACATCTGAATTTATCTTCTCAACGAACTGCTTTTCCTGTTCTTTTAATTCTTCTGTAAAATTATCCTCTACATACTGACCAAGAACTGTATGCATCGGCATAATACTGCATGGCAGATATTTATTTGCATTCTCAAAAGCTGCTTCATACAGATCTTCTTCTGAAACATTCCACATTTCAATATTTTCATTTTTTATTGTAATGGTTCCTCTGCCAATTTCCGGATAATCAATCCTGCAATAATAAACAACAGCCAAATCAAGGACTTTTCTATATGGAACTTCTTTTAATAAATCCTGATTATCATCAAAGTTAATAATTTTAAAGACAACTTTTTCTTTTACCAGCATAAAATCCGACATAAATTTACAAATTTCATCAGCTGGAATATTTCTTGTTTCAAAACCATCAATAACTTTATTAACAATACAGTCACTATCTGCGCCATTGCAATATTCATCATATAAATCTTCAATATAGAATGTAGGCGAAACAAGCTTTCCTGACTGTTTTATAAATATTCCTTCTAATTTCAGACCATTGTTCTTTATTATTATCTGTGTCTCAACTTTTGAATTAAATTCAGGTACTTTATTTAATTTTTCAATTACCAATTCCTTAAACTGCTCAATAGAATTATTATTTTTAGTATCTTTCAATCTTTTTACCTATATATTCCCCCAATTATTATATAAGCTAAACTTTTCAGATTGTATCTCACATTATAGAAACACTATTTAAATCTGTCAATAAAATACACAAAAAAAACACCAAATGTTAACTGAATTTTTAACATTTGGTGTTGAAATCATTCTAAAGATATATGTCTGCTTACGCTCAATGCTATACCCATCTCTGCAAGTAAAATAACAAGTGCTGTACCGCCATAACTAAAAAACGGAAGTGTTACACCAGTATTTGGCATCGAATTAGTTGCAACCGCTACATTTAACATAACCTGAACCCCTATATGTCCAAATATGCCGACTGAAATAAGGCTTCCAAAAAATTCTTTGGCATTTCGTGCTATAAAAGCAAGCCTCTGCATTAAAATACCATATAACACCAGCAAAAATGTCGAACCAACAAATCCGAGTTCTTCACAGACTATGGCAAATATCATATCATTCATGGCTTCAGGAAGTATCATCTTTTCCGTACTATTTCCAAGTCCTTTTCCACCAAAAGAACCTGAACCTATTGCATATAATGAATGCAGTGTCTTAAAATTCTTGTAATCATTATATTTTTCAGGATGAAGCTATCTTAGCACTCTCTGAGTTCTAAAATCTATCGTCGCAAACTCTGCAGGTGAATAATCAAGACTTTCATAATAAAATAAAGCCACTGCCACAAATACAACTGCCAATGCAATCAATATAAAACAGACTTTCTTGTTTGGTTTTGAAACAAATAGCATGCACATTGCCACTGCAATGACAATTATTCCAGAACTTAAGTTATCTGAAAATACAACTACTGCACCACCTTCGATAATGGCAAGTCCTATAAATTCTAATGTCACAGAGGCTTTTTGAATTTTCTTTCCACACTTATTTAAAACAGCTGCATTAAAAATAATGACGGCAATTTTAAAAATTTCAGCAGGCTGAAAACTTAAACCTCCCAATTTAAGCCATCTTGCAGAATTATTAAGTTCCACACGAAGTTGTGGAACCAACAAAAGCATCAGACTTATTAAAGCAAGAATAAATATTACCGGTGCAAATTTCTTAAGTATATGATAATCTATTAATGAAACAACAAGCATTATCACAATTCCGGCAATGGCAAACACCGCCTGTTTTCTAAAGTATGATTCTGTATAAAGTGTTGCACTATACATCATAACAGTTCCGAATAACACTAAAAAAACGACCATAAAAATCAGACTGTAATCACAGCTTCTGATTTTCAGCCAATTTGAAGATTTCCGCCGTGCGGGCACATTATTTCCACCTGGCTGTTGTACTCTTGCGGCTCGTCCTCCTGATTGAACTTCTACCATGCATTATCAAAATACTTATACACGTGATAAGTATTCTCCTGTTCTTGTATCAATTTTAATGACATCATCCTGGTTAACGAATAATGGAACATATACTGTTGCACCAGTTTCTACAGTTGCAGGCTTTGTAGCACCTGTTGCTGTGTCACCTTTTACGCCAGGCTCTGTCTCTGTAATAACAAGTTCTACAAATAATGGTGGTTCTACAGCGAAAACATTACCATTGTGAGAACAAATCTTAACTACTTCATTTTCTTTAACGAATTTGAGCGCATCTCCAATTGCACTTGAATCTAATGCAATCTGTTCATAAGTCTCCATATCCATGAAATTGTATAAATCCCCATCACTGTACAGATACTGCATATCTTTACGGTCAATACGAGCCTGTGGGAATTTTTCTGTTGGACGGAAAGTCTTCTCAACAACACCGCCACTCTTAATATTCTTTAATTTAGTACGAACAAAAGCTGCACCTTTACCAGGTTTTACATGCTGGAACTCAATAATCTGATAAATATTATTCTCCAACTCAATTGTCATACCATTTCTAAAATCACCTGCTGATAACATTAAATAAATCCTCCTTATTATACACTGTTATTTTTCATTCGAATATTATGCCTTTTTCCTCATAAATATCAGGATATGCACATATATTTCCATTTTATAATAAATGAATTATTTTTTCAACTATTTATTTCAAAAAATATATACTAATTTGCAAATCCTCATTTGTAAAACTAACTTCCACCCCTATATGACTTGTCGTGGAAGTTACTG
>CAJJNI010000269.1 GCA_905193085.1 uncultured Lachnospiraceae bacterium
TCAGAAGACAACAAAAAGGCCGTCAAAAAGGTAATGCCCAAAGAGGAAACCAACCCATATATGTGCTCCCATTATATCATATGCGTTATAATTTATTCCACTGTTAAATTTATCTATTTCTTCTATTGAAATCTGTGGCTGGAAATTATATGCATCTTCCGAAACTCTTCTTACATTTTCTTCCTGAATTACATAATGATATTTATCTGCCTTAACTTTGTTTGTTAAATATATTGCAAAAAATCCCTGCTCCGGACATTCCATTTCTATGAGTTTATTATCCCCTTCTATCTCGATAAATACTTTATCTGCATCTGGAAAATATGCCTGTATCAGCTTACCTCCCCTTACTCTGTGCATTCCAAGAATATCATGTGGGTTATCTGCTTCTCCATAACATATGTCCTCAATTGATTTCCAATCTAATAAATCATATAGTGTTCTGCTCATCTTTTATCTTAAAACCTTTCCTTTATAGACAAAAGTTACAAGTATACTTGTATATAGATATGCCTTTCTAATCAACATACCGGTACACTTATACTTGTAACTCTTATATCTTAATTTCAATATTTAAGTTAAAATAATGTAATACTGCTGCCCTGTCCGTTTATAACATAATAAGCTGCGTTATCTTCAGGCTTAATATAAACATCAAATGTCTTTATTGAAGACTCTTTCTTTCCAGACTCTTCAACCCATTTTTCGATTATTCTCTTTATTAATTCTTCCTGCTTTGTTTCACAGTTATTATACTGAACATAGATATTGGCAATTTTACCCTTGTTAGAGGTTCTTGTTGCAGTAGTTTTCTTCTCAACTGCAGATTTTGCTGTTGCTGTCTTCTTTGCGGCTGTCTTTTTAACAGCGGTTGAAGCTTTAGTAGCTGTTGATTTTACTGTCTTCTTAACTTCTGCTACTTTCTCCTCAACTTTCTCAGCTGCTTCTTTAATTTCTTTCTCAATTGCAGCTTCTGTTTTCTTAGCTTCTGCTTTCACTTCAGCAGACGCTTTTGAAGCTGTTGTAGTTGCCTTGTTTCCTTTTTCATTAGCTGATGTTATTTTTTTGTTATCTGCCATACCAGCATCCCTCCTAATAATTAACACTATTGTCACTTTTAACTATATAATACTTTGTCAGAAAATGCAAGGTCTATTGTTAAAGTCTGTGTATGAACAGGCCACTTCTTAATTTTGGTTCAAACCAGGTTGACTTTGGCGGCATTAAAAGTCCTGCATCTGCAACTGCAAACAACTCCTGAATAGATGTAGGATACATTGCAAAAGCAACCTCCATATCTTCATCTACTCGTCTTTCTAATTCGCCAAGTCCTCTGATTCCACCAACGAAATCTATTCTTTTGTCTGTCTTAGGATCCTTTATTCCGAGTACAGGTTCAAGTAACTGCTTCTGCAAAACAGATACATCAAGTCCCTCAACCGGATCATCTGTAAGCAGTTCCTCATGCACTTCAAGACGATACCACTGCTTGTCAAGATACATTCCAACTTCACCTTTTTTAACAGGTTTATATTGTCCTGATACCTCTTCAAAATCAAATTTTTCTGCAAGCTTTATTAAAAACTCCTGGGATGTAAGCCCGTTTAAATCTTTGACAACACGATTATAATCCATTATCATGAGCTGGTCATCAGGAAACAGAACAGAGAGAAAATAATTAAATTCTTCATCTCCTGTGTATCCCGGATTTTCTTCTCTTCGTTTAATTCCTACTTTCACAGCAGAAGCAGCTCTGTGATGTCCATCAGCAATGTAAATATCTGATATAGAATCGAATGTTTTGCAAATATTTAAAACTTTTTCTTCTTCATCTATTTTCCATACGCAGTGTCTGATTCCATCTTCTGATACAAAATCATAAACAGGAGTTTCTTTTTTCTTGTTATTTACTATATCATTTATTATATTATTCGAACGATATGCAAGAAAAATCGGACCTGTCTGTGCATTACATGTGTCAACATGGCGGATACGGTCAACTTCCTTATCAGCTCTTGTATTCTCATGTTTTTTTATTGTATTATTTAGATAATCATCAATAGAAGCACATGCAGCAATACCTGTCTGTGTTCTTCCATTCATAGTAAGTTCATAAATATAATATGCTTTATCATTATCAGTTATAAATGAGCCATCATTTATCATTTCATCAAGCTGTTCTCTTGCTTTTTCATAAACACAATCAGCATATGTATCAACACTGTCATCAAACTGAGTCTCAGCACGGTCTATTTTCAGAAAAGACAGGTTGTTTTTTGAAACAACCTCTTTTGCCTCTTTTCTGTTGTAAACATCATATGGAAGTGCTGCTATTTTATCCGCAAGATCTTCTCTTGGTCTGATACAGCAAAAAGCCTTTATCTTAGCCAATATATAATCCTCCTATTTAACAACACGTACTTTTAACACACCTTCAACTGCTGTAATTTTTTCTACTGCTGTAGCAGAAACAGCCACATCTGTATCTAAAAGTGTATATGAATAATCTCCACGGCTCTTATTCATCATATTTGAAATGTTAACTCCCTCTGATGCAAGAATTGATGTGAGCTGTCCTAACATGTTAGGAATGTTCTTATGACAAACTGCAACACGTCCTTCTGATGTAACAGGTCCTAAATCACATGCAGGATAATTAACAGAATTGCGGATATTTCCATTTTCCATGAAATCTTTAATTTCTTTAACTGCCATTACAGCACAATTGTCTTCTGACTCTGCTGTTGAAGCTCCAAGATGAGGAATAAGTATAACTTTATCATTTCCTGCTGTTGTAGGATTAGGGAAATCGCTTACATATCTCTTAATCTTGTTCTCTGCAAGAGCCTTAACAATAGCTTCTTCATCAACAAGCAAATCTCTTGCAAAGTTAAGAACTACTGCATTCTCTTTCATAGATGCAATTGCTTCTGCATTAATCATCTTCTTTGTGCTGTCGAGAAGAGGTACATGAATTGTTATATAATCACATTCTTTATAAATATCTTCAACATTCTGGATATGCTTAATATCTCTTGAAAGCTTCCATGCTGCATCTACCGAAATATATGGGTCATATCCTAATACTTCCATTCCGAAATGTACAGCAGTATTAGCTACAAGAATTCCGATTGCACCAAGACCGATTACACCAAGCTTTTTACCTTTAAGCTCGCAGCCTGCATACTGTTTTTTCTGTTTTTCAGCCATTTTTGCAATATCAGCTTCATCTTTTACTTCTTTTAAC
>CAJJNI010000270.1 GCA_905193085.1 uncultured Lachnospiraceae bacterium
TGATATGGTGTAGTTAATTTAAAATTGTTATACAAGAATTATTTGATACCCACTACAACTTTCAAAGCTTTCTGTGCATCTGTAAGTTTAATTGAACCATCTTCGTCAAAATCTGCTATTGCAAATTTTAATTCCTTGCTCAGCTGTTCTGATTAAATATTAATACTTATCAAACCCTTCTCCAAGTGATATTGTTCTTGCCGGATTATCATTTGAAGAATAACTGTCTGATTCATATCCACCGTAATAATTATCTGTCATTTTAAGGCGGAATCGGTTAATCATTTCTCTTAATCTTACTGACTGGTTAGAAAGTTCTTCACTTGCGGCTGCACACTGTTCACTTGTTGCAGAGTTAGTCTGAACTACCTGGGAAACCTGTGTGATTGCCTGGTCTATCTGGGCAACTGCTGTTGCCTGTTCATTAGATGCAGATGCAATATTGCTGATAATATCAACAATCTGTTCTACTGCTGCCACAATTTCTTCTAATGCCTGTGCTGTCTCTGTTGCAAGAGCAGAACCATGCTCAACTTTACGGATTGAATCTTCAATCATTTCTGCTGTTTCGCTTGCTGCTGAAGCACTCTTTCCTGCAAGATTTCTTACTTCTTCTGCTACTACTGCAAAGCCTTTACCATGACTTCCAGCTCTTGCAGCTTCAACTGCTGCGTTAAGTGCAAGGATATTTGTCTGGAATGCAATATCATCGATAACTTTAATAATTTTCGAAATATTTTCTGATGATTCATTTATTTCTGTCATTGCACAAATCATGTCTTTCATCTGTCTGTCGCCCTGTTTAGCATCGTTCTTAGCTTCAATTACCAAATTATTTGCTTCATTAGCTTCTTCTGCATTCTTTCTTGTTCTCTCTGCAATGTCGTTAATTGATGCCGTAATCTGTTCTATAGCACTTGCCTGTTCTGTAGAACCCTGTGCAAGTGACTGGCTTGCACTTGCTACCTGCTCTGAACCTGTAGTTACCTGTGCTGATGATTCTCTTATGCTTGAAAGGATTGCATTATTGTCATTTATAAGTTTATTTAAAGCATTTCCAAGAACATCTTTAGATGAACGCGGAACAACTGAAACAGTCAGATTACCCTGTGCGATTTCTGTTGCAACATGTGCCTGCTCTTTAGTAACATCTACAAGTTTGTTGAAATCATCTACTAAATCACCTAATTCATCATTGTTTATCTTTTCAATCTCAACATCAACTTCACCAAGAGTAAGTTTGTCGAATCCCTCTGTAAGTAATCTGACTGGTTTTCTGATTGCATATTGAATTGTAACATCTATTATCAGACCTAATATAGCAGCAATAATGCCTAATACAGAGATAAATATCATCAGATTAGTAACCTTTGCATCTTTATCCTCACGTTCCTGCTGTGCTGTATCATCAAGTTCTTCTAATAATGTATCTACCTGTCCGTCAAGAGATTTGGCCTGATCAATTATTTCACTTGTAAGTAATGTCTTAGCAGAATCAAAATCATTTTTCTGTACATATGCAACACATTCCTGTACTGATGAAATGTATGTTGTCATTCCACTCTTAATTGTATCATATAAATCATTAATGTCTCCATCATTTAAATCAGCTTCTTCTTCAAATTCAGAAGTATGTTCTGAAAGTTCTGTAATTACATCTGATATTCTTGATATATCATCTGCACATGAAGAAACATCTGTCTGATGTACATAAAGCATGTTTCTAAGTAAAAATTTCAATTCCTGATAATCTGCATATGCCCTGGTTATGTCTGTTGATGCAACTCCATACTCACTATAAAGTTCATCTTTTTCTCGTGATACTCTCTTTACAACAAGAACCGACATCATATTGCATATTAAAATAAGTACGATAAGTATCAGAAAACCACCGGAAACTCGAGTTCTTAATTTCACATTCTTAGTCATATTTTTTCCTCCCTATTCTTCTTCCATCATTTCTTCAAATGCATTTAAGTCTTCATCATTAATAAGTTTATCAGGGTCAAGTAAAAGCTTAACTTCATCTTTGACCTTACCAATACCATATACATATTTATTAGCAGCATTTTCCCTGTGTCCTATTGACGGCGGAGGTGTTATGCTCTCCTGCGGTATGGTTACTACATCAGCTATCTTCTCAACAATAAGCCCTACAACCGTAGATTTAACTTCAATAACTATTATACATGTTCTGTCTGTATATTCAACCGGTTCCTGTTTAAATCTGAGTCTTACATCAATAACAGGAATTATCTTACCACGAAGATTGATAAGACCTTTTATGTAATCCTCGGTCTCAGGGACTTCTGTTATCGTCTGAAATCCTATAATTTCATTGACACACTGAATTCCAATTGCAAAATACTCATTACCTGACTTAAAAGTCATATACATGTCTTTCTGAGTATCTTCTTCCAACTCTTCATTTTCTAATACTTCATCGCTCATCAGCTACTCTCCTTTCGGCTCTTTAGTAATTAATCCTCCGGCATCAAGTATCAAAGCAATGCTTCCGTCACCAAGCTGTGTACAGCCTGAGAGACCCTGTATCTTCTTAATGTAAGAAGGAATAGGTTTAACAACTATCTCCTGTTCACCAACAAGCCAGTCAACAAAAAGACATACAACTCTTCCTTCATGCTCAAGCACTACTACAATACCATCGTCTATATTATCTACGCCTTCCGACAATTCAAATACTTCTTTAAGCCTGATAACCGGGAAACATTCTCCCCTTATCATAATATATTCTTCACCGTCCGGTTCCTGAACCATCATACCGGAATTTGCATTAACAAACTCTTTAACTGCTCCTGTTTCTATGACAAATTTAGAATTTCCAACACTCATTACAATACCATCAATTATCGCAAGTGTAAGTGGAATTTTGAGTGTCATTGTTGAACCCTGACCCTCAACACTGTCAATTTCAAGACTGCCTCCTACGGACTGGATATTCTTGACAACAACATCCATTCCAACACCTCGTCCTGAATATTCTGTTACCTTTTCTTTGGTAGAAAATCCTGCATAAGTGATAAACTTGTATACTTCTTTATCAGACAACTGAGCTGGATTTTTGTTACCAAGCACTCCATTTTCTTTTGCCTTCTTTAATATTTTTTCTCTGTTTAAACCTTTTCCATT
>CAJJNI010000271.1 GCA_905193085.1 uncultured Lachnospiraceae bacterium
TAATAAAACCCATATATCAAGAACCGAGCGTATTCCTGCACCTCCGGCTGCATACAGGTGTGCAAGATGTGCAAGTGTATATACATAAAAATCTTCCGAACTAAGTGAGCCTACGAAGTGTAAGCCTTTCCTGATATTAATCCGCTTTTCCATATTATTAAAATAATCGCGGTATTCAGGCCGTTCCGGTACTAAAGATGTTCTTAATGACAGATTAATATTTCCATCTTTAATGTAATTGATTCTGTCAGCCGTAGTGCTTATAAGTATGTAACCTAAAGAATTTAAAACAACATGTATTCTGTTCTGGTCTTTAGGGTTAATTAAAAGATTGAGTGTGGATACATATCTCATATCCGGACGAGGATAAAATCCTTTTATGACATGTCCGTCGAGTGGAACGCAGAAAATCTGATTTTGTTCAAAACGCTGAAAAATCTGTCTTATTTCGTATTGCTGTAAAGATTCAATTGCTGAATATTTATTGGCAATGGAAGAGAAGTTTTCAAAAATATCGTCAGGAACAACAGAATTGTTGCTTAATTTCTGCAGACCATAGAATGCAGTATTAGCCACACTGTGAAAAGATGCAAGCATAAATAATTTGTTCCATGAAAAATCTTCCTGTGGACAATCCAGTTGAGAATTGTTTATAGCCGTACCAAGCAGCTTTATTAAATATTGTCCTTCGCTGATGTTATCGTACATTAAAATTCCTCCTGTATTCAAAACCCATTTAAATGGAGCCATTCTGAGAATTGATATAGATAGTCCCATCACATATACAGTAAAACAAGTCTGCCAAAAGTTAACCCTTTAACAGACCTGTCTGATGATAATCATGTTTCAAACAATATAACTTTGATTCTTAACTATAAAAGGCATATACCATATAGGCCTTTTGTAATGTACTGCATACCAAAAAGTGATAGTGCAGTTCACTGGCATTGCTGATAACCTTATATATATAAAGAAAAAGGTACACTGAAAAACTGAAATGATTATAATTTTACAACGTTAGTAGCCTGAGGACCTTTAGCTCCGTCAACTACATCAAATTCAACATCCTGTCCTTCTTCTAAAGACTTGAAACCTTCGATATTGATTCCTGAATAGTGAACAAATACATCATTTCCGTCTTCATCAGAGATGAAACCATAACCTTTCTGATTGTTGAACCATTTAACTGTACCTTTCATTGTAAGTACCTCCAAAATAAAATTCTTATACTGTATTTACAGTATAGGTTAATGTTACCATAAAAATAAAAAAAAGTAAAGACATATTTTGTTTTTTGTGATATTATAGTAACAGTTCAGCCATGCGAGTGATGTGGCCTGAACTGTTACTGTTAAATATGTAACAAACGAAAAAGAAGCTGACCTGTTGTTCGGCTTTTCAGGAAAGGAAGAATTATGAGTAAGCTATTATGTTTAACCGCGGCAGCATCAGCAACTTCGTCTGCCGTATCTTCAGACGCAGCATCAGCGGCGGCAGCCCAGGCATCTAAGATGGATTTTACAGCAGTATTTCTTATTATAAGTCTTATTGTTGCAGTTGCTTTGCCTGTGTGTATATTATTGTTTGGTAAAATTAAAAGTAAAGGCTCATTTACGATGACATTTTGGGCAATGGCAGGATACATAGTATTTTATGTAATACTTTCTGCATTGCTTGCAAATTTGATTTTGAGAGGATATTCTGACCAGAATGCAACATACTTTGAGGGAACGATATTTATCGTTATACAGATTATCTGTCTTGAAGCCGGAAGATTTTTACTGATGTTTTTAAAGAGAAAGAAACATGGAACATGGGGAGATGCCCTTATGTTAAGCGGTGGATACTGTCTTTGCGATACAATTGTTATTGCAGTGTTTTTCCTTGTTCCGTATCTTATCATTGTATTATCACCAAATGGCGGACAGATTGACGGAATTTTCCGTGAAATGAGAGTTTATGTCAAAGACAGCAATCTTGTTACAGGTAAAGAATGGAGATTTATAATAAAGGCGCTTACAAGTCTTGTATTTTGTTCCATGCAGCTTTGTTCAACACTTCTTATGCATATCTGCATAGCAAAGAAAGAAAAATGGATGATAATTTTACCATTTATAATTGATGCACTTATTATGATACCTAACAGATTATCATCATTTGATGTCTGGTATTTTGGAAAAAATTATGTTATTTTACCTTATCTTGCTGTAATGGCAATAGCAATATGTCTGTTTACACTTGCCATGTATAAAAATGTATATAAGAGAAAAGAGGAAGTCTTTGATACATCATATTTTGACAAGCTTACAGAAAAATAACATAATGCCTTAAGGGTCAAAGTCCGTGCTTGCACGAGACCTTGGCGACTGTCGCGATAACTTGAGAAACTCACGAAGAGTGTTTCTCAAGTTGTGAGAGTGCGGAGCATGTAACAATCCGTAAGGAATTACTTAATGTAAGGCATTACTTAATAAAATTATATAGTCTGCCAAAGAGAGGAAATGATTTAAATGAAATATGTATTAGATGTGCATACACACACACTTGCAAGCGGACATTCATACAGTACGATTCGCGAGATGGCTAATATGGCATCTGATAAAGGTTTAGAGCTTCTTGGAATAACCGAACATGGTCCGAGAATGCCGGGTACATGTCATAATTTTTATTTCAGCAATCTGAAAGTAGTTCCAAGAAAAATGAGTGGTGTAGAACTGCTTCTTGGAATCGAACTTAATATTCTTGATTTTGAAGGTCATATCGATTTGGACGAATGGATGTTAAGACAGATGGATGTGACAATTGCAAGCATGCATCCGCCTTGCTATAAATCAGGTTCTGTCGAAGAAAATACAAGGGCATATTTAAATGTTTTAAAGAATCCTTATGTAAATATAATAGGACATCCTGATGATAACAGGTACAAGATAGATTATGATGCATTTGTATATGCAGCTAAGGAAAATGGAAAGCTTATTGAATTTAATAATGCTTCATTAAATCCGGGTGGTGCAAGAGTAGATGCGGTGCAGAATGATTATGTTATTCTTGATTTATGTAAAAAATACAATCAGCCGATTATACTGGGAAGTGATGCGCATATAGATGTCGATATATTAAACTATG
>CAJJNI010000272.1 GCA_905193085.1 uncultured Lachnospiraceae bacterium
CCCTGATTGCTCCGCTAAAGCTGTCTGCCGTGGCATCCCACACATGCTCTATCAACTCCTCCTGGCTTACCGGTCTGCCTAAATTAATAAGTAAGTACTCCAAAATACCATTTTCTTTTCTCGTCAGTGTAACTACTTCTCCCTTTGCATATGCCTCACGTTTAATCGTATCAAACTTTATTTCTCCACATTTAAGACATACATTCTTCTGCACAAATTTCCTTCTTGTCAGACTTCTGATACGCGCCTCAAGTTCCTGCAGATGGAATGGTTTTTCCATGTAATCATTCGCTCCTGCATCCAGCCCTTCAACCTTATCCGCAATCTGGCCTCTTGCTGATAATATAAGAACCTTTGTCTCATCATTGTATGTTCTAAGTTCCTTAAGAATCTCCATTCCATCCATACCGGGCAGATTCAAATCCAAAACTATCAGATCATAATTCTCCGCCAGAATATATTCAAGAGCATCTTCACCATCATAACAGGTATCCACCTCATACCCGGAATCATACAGTCTTTTCGCAACCATATCACATATTTGTTTTTCATCTTCAACAATTAATAATCTCAAAATTTTCTCCCTGCTTCTTAACAATAATTTTACAATGTATATTGTATAATATCAAAGTCAGCAAGTCAATAATACAACAAAAAGGAGTAAGACTATGTTAAAATGCCAAAAAACATATCAAATGGTTCTGCTTATCCTGGGTATAACCATGATAAGCTATGGCGCAGTCAGAGGGGAGGCGGCTACCGTGCTTAGTAAAGCAATAAAATTATGTCTGGAGTGTGTCGGAATTGGATAAGGTAAAAAAATCACTATCAAAAAAAGTAGCAAAATTACGTGGGTGGATACAGGCCATAGCAACACTGCTGACCAATATTCATATCACCAATTTGTTTAAGGGTAAAATATATCAGGGCAATGCTAAAACAGTATGTGTACCCGGACTAAACTGTTATTCCTGTCCTGCCGCAACAGGAGCCTGTCCAATAGGGGCTTTTCAGGCAGTTGTCGGATCATCCCGCTTTAAGTTTTCATACTACATAACCGGATTTTTTATTTTACTCGGTGTGACTCTTGGCAGATTTATATGTGGTTTTTTGTGTCCATTTGGATGGTTTCAGGATTTACTTCATAAAATCCCCGGCAAAAAATTATCTACAGCCAGATTAAAGCCACTCAGATACCTGAAATATATCATTCTTATCGTTTTTGTTATACTTCTTCCGATGCTTGTAACAAACTCCATAGGAATGGGAGACCCGTTCTTCTGTAAATATATTTGTCCACAGGGTGTTTTGGAGGGTGCTATACCACTATCTATTGGAAATGCCTTTATCCGCTCTGCACTGGGAAAGCTATTTTCTTTCAAATGTATTATTTTAATTTTAGTAATTGTACTAAGTATTTTATTTTACAGACCATTCTGTAAATGGATTTGTCCTCTTGGAGCAATCTACTCATTATTTAACAAAGTCAGCCTTCTCAATATCACAGTTGACAGCAGCAAATGCGTCGGATGCGGACAATGTTCAAAAGCATGTAAGATGGATGTCGATGTATGCAGGACTCCTAATCATCCGGAATGCATACGCTGCGGAGCCTGTATAAAGGCCTGTTCTAAGAATGCAGTCCACTATCAATTTATGGGAAAAACATGTCAAACAAAAAACAACCAATAACATTTTAACTTTTTACTATTATTTTTAAAGGAGCAATTAATTATGAAAACAAAATTATCATTTATTTCTATTTTTATACTCTGCATAGTATTATCACTTACAGCATGTGGAAAAAAACAAACTTCCACGACAGATTCTACGGATACACAGACAGAAACAGACACAGAAAAATCAGACTCCAGTCTTGATGATTTATATCAGCAGGAAAATCAGCTTTTTGCAGACCACGCTGATGCATGGAACAAGGTTTTTGGCATGATGAACAAAAGTGCTGCCGATCCAAATGGAAATTATGCTGATTATCTTGCTGATACTGTAGAATCAAACAAGGCTTCCTTTACAGACGATGAGCTGAAAACACTTACTGATGATATTGAAACCATACGAAAAATCGAGGAACAGATAGCAGAGATTGAAAAGAAAAATACAACATCAGACAACAGCAGCCAAAAAGATAATTCAGAAGCCTCATCTGTATTCAGAAATTTTTCTGGTGAAGATTTTGATGGAAATAAGGTGGATGACAGCCTGTTTTCCGGTAATGCAGTAACCGTCGTAAATTTCTGGTTTACCGGTTGCAAGCCTTGTGTCGCTGAATTATCCAAGCTTAATGAATTAAACGACACAATCAAATCAATGGGCGGAGAAGTAATCGGAATTAACACAGAAACCTTCGATGGAAATAAGACTACAATTAAAGATGCTGCCTCAGTTCTCGAAAGCCAGGGTGTCAAATACCGCAATATATCCATTGACTCCTCTTCTGCTGCTGGTAAATACGCCTCTGAAATCATGGCATTTCCTACAACTATACTAGTTGATAGAAATGGTAATATTGTAGGTGAGCCAATGCTCGGTGGAATTGATAATAAGGACAACTATGATGCACTGATGAAACAGATTAAGTCTGTAATTGATAGCGACAGCACAAATAATTAAAATATATACAAATAAAAAGCTCCTGTGCATTGCACCGAGAGCTTTTTTTTTATTATTTTTGATACTTCGCCGTTACTTGTGCGTAAATATCTATCATAACATATTATTACAGTTTTTGATTCCGCTTGATGTCATATAAGTTCCCGCTAATATTACTAATACCGATATAACTGCAATAATACCGGAAATTATATCCCCGATACCATTTCCAGATACAATAAAATGCAGAGCAGCCAATATTATTCCAATAATTATCAATGTAATTCCATACAATACCTTTTTCCACTGTATATTTAATTTCATACTGATACTCCCTTCCTATTTATCTCGCTGATAAATTTTTCTATAAGCCTGTTTACTTCATCCGGCTGGTCAGTATTGGAATTATGACCAGCATTCTTTATCCATTTAAGCGGTAAACCTTCTCTCTGATGCCATTTCTTATTATAACTTTTTGCTGAGCCCGCTTTATCCTTTTCACCACAGATAAG
>CAJJNI010000273.1 GCA_905193085.1 uncultured Lachnospiraceae bacterium
AATTTCTGCTCTTCTGATGCATAAGAAATCTGACCTGCTGAAATCTGCTCGTTAAGGCTGCTTTCTTCCTGCATAAGCTTTTCTAACTCTGCCTGATTTTCATCAACTCTGTTCTCAATCGCATGTGCTTTTTCATCAATTGCAGCAGCTTCAGAGACAATCAGCTTCTTCTGTGCATTTATCTGCTTTAACTGCATATCAATTTCTTTATTTTCACCGCTTAACTCTTCTACATCACTTTTTAAATTATCTTTCTGTGATGTTGCCTGATTTAAATTTAATTTTGCGGTATTCTGATTTAAAAATTCTTCCTGTAAATACTGTTTTAACTGAGCAATATTTTTTTCTTTTTCTGAGCGGCTGGCATTTTCTTTTTCAAGACGCTCTTTTAACTGAGATATTTTAGAAGATATTTTCTCGACATTTTCTCTTAGTTCTTCTATTTCTCTTCTTCGTCCGAGAAGATTGCTGTTATTTTTAAATGCACCACCTGTCATTGAACCGCCCGGATTCAATAATTCACCGTCAAGTGTTACAATTCTTAAAGTATATTTATTTTTTCTGGCAAGCAGTACCGCATTATCCATTGTATCAACAACTACAGTTCTGCCAAGAAGATATTCTGCAAGCTGAATAAAAGCGTTTTTTACGGTTACGATTTCATTTGCCATACCAATTACACCCGGCTGACCGGTAACTTCTTTTTTTATTGAGCCTGTTTTACTCTGAATACTTGTCAGAGGAAGAAATGTTGCACGACCAAGACGATTTTCTTTCAAATAGGAAATCATTTTCTTTGCAGTATCTTCGGTATCAGTAACAATGTTTTGTATACTTCCTCCGAGTGCTGTCTCGATTGCTGTTTCATATTTTTTTTCAGTTTTAATTATATCTGCAACAACACCTACTATACCACGGTTATTTTCTTTCTGTTCCATTACTTTTCTAATGGCATTACCATAACCATCATACCGCTCAGTCATGTTTACAAGACTGTCCAGTCTTGACTTATCATGATGGTATGTTTCATTACTCTTTGATATATCTTCATTGATTTTTCTTCTTGTATCAATGATGTTTTTTAAATCGATTTCATTTTTTTGAAGCTTTTCATTCAAACCGCTAATCTTTTCTGAAATTTCCCGAAGAGCCTTGGTATAATGTTCAATTTTGATATTCTGCTGTTCCTCATGACTTTTAACCTGGAGAAGCTTCTGACTTAATTCGGCTTTCCTAATCTGAATCTGCTCCGTCATTGCATCATATCGTTCCTGTTTTGATTCTATTGAACCTTTTTCATTTATAAGTTCTATTATTGTAGATTTATCTTTATCTATTACTTGTTTTTTCTCATCGATTTTTTCCCTTAAGTTAATGAGAATCTCGTCCGACTGGGTCTTTTGTTCAGACATTTCAATTAATATTTTATTAATCTGCTCATATTCGTTATTTCTTGAATTGAGCATTGATTTTTTTTCTGAAATCTGATTATCAATGCTTTTCTTTCTGTCTTCAAACTGTGACGCAAGATTTGAAGCTGCACTAATCTGTTCTTTTAAAACATTGATTTCACCTTCAAGTCTCTCACGATAAAGCATGTTCTGATTAATGGACTCTCTTATTTTTTCTATATCTTCATCTGCTTTTGTTGAAGCCTCATCCACTCTTAAATATTCAATTTTAGCTTTCTCGGCTTGTTCTTTTGTCTCTTCAAGCTGTTCAGTAATAATTGAAATATTTTCATCAAGTTTATGCGTCTGTTCTTTCATTCTCTCTATTTCAGAAAGAAAGAGCATTATGTCATTTTTCTTTAATTCTTCTTTTTTCTGAAGATATGTTCTTGCTGTACCTGCCTGTCTTTCTAACGGTCCTACCTGTTTTTCAAGCTCACTCAAAATATCATTAATTCTTACAAGATTAGCTCTTTCGTTTTCAAGATTTTTCTGGGCAGCTTTTTTTCTTCTTTTAAATTTTACAATACCGGCAGCCTCGTCAAAAAGTTCTCTTCTCTCTTCTGGTTTACCGCTCAGGATTTTATCAATCTGACCCTGACCGATAAGAGAATAGCCTTCTTTACCGATACCAGTATCATAAAACAATTCCTGGACATCTTTAAGTCTGCAGGCTGTACCATTAAGCAGATATTCACTCTCACCTGAGCGGTACACTCTTCTTGCAACTTTCACTTCATCATATTCTATCGGCAGTTTGTGGTCTGAATTATCAAGGGTAATTGCAACATAGGCAAAACCAAGAGGCTTTCTGTTTTCAGTACCGGAGAAAATAACATCCTGCATATTTGAACCTCGAAGCTGCTTTGCACTCTGTTCACCCAAAACCCATCTTACCGCATCACCGACATTACTTTTACCGCTTCCGTTAGGTCCTACAATTCCTGTTATGCCATTATGAAATTCAAATACAATTTTGTTAGCAAATGATTTAAAACCATGCACTTCCAAACTTTTTAAATACATTCTTTATTCCTCATTTTTATTATTTCTAAGTAACAGGATACTTTTATACGCAGCCTCCTGCTCTGCGGCTTTTTTGGTTCTGCCAGTACCTTTTGCAAGAAGCCTTTCATCAAGATGTGCTTCTACTATAAACTGTTTGTTATGGTCAGGACCTTCCTCCCCGATTAAAACATATTCAAGATTTCCATCATGGCGGCTCTGCACAATTTCCTGCAGGATAGTCTTGCTATCATAAAAGAGTTGTTTGTTTTCAATGTCTTTTAAAATAAAATTGTTCACAAACTCTTTTGCATTAGCAAAACCACCATCTAAATATATTGCACCAATCAAAGCCTCCATAGCATCAGAAACAATAGATGCCCTCTCTCTTCCACCGGTCATATCTTCACCTTTTCCAAGCTTTAAATACTGACCTAAAAAAATATCGTTTGCACATAGAGCAAGTGTAGGCTCGCATACAATGCTTGCTCTTTTTTTGGTCAGTTCACCTTCCGGCAATTCAGGAAACTCATGAAATAAATAATCGCTTGTTATAATCTCCAAAACAGCATCACCCAAAAACTCAAGACGCTCATTATTTGTTTCTCTTCTCATGTGCTTTTCGTTGGCAAAGGAGCTGTGGGTAAGCGCA
>CAJJNI010000274.1 GCA_905193085.1 uncultured Lachnospiraceae bacterium
TCAAAAGCTTTTGCAAAAGCTTTAAACATGGCTTAAATAATATGATGATTATTTGAGCCGGACACTACTTTGATATGAAGGTTCATTGCGGCTGAATATGATATTGCATAGAAAAATTCGCGAACCATTTCAGTGTCCATATAACCGACATGAGGTGTTGTAAATTCATGGTCAAAGCAGAAATATGGTCTTCCCGATAAATCTATTGCACACAGAACAAGTGTTTCGTCCATAGGAAGTATCATACTGCCATAACGCTTAATTCCTTTTTTATCTCCTACAGCTTTAGAAATTGCATTTCCAAGCACAATTCCCGCATCTTCTATTGAATGATGACAGTCAACAATAAGATCCCCTTTTACTTTCATATTTAAATCAAAGAAACCATGTCTTGTAAAACCATCAAGCATATGGTCAAAGAAACCTATGCCTGTATCAATTTCAGCTTTGCCTGACCCATCAAGATTTAAGTGGCATGTTATATCAGTCTCTTTTGTTTTTCGTGTAACATGACCGATTCTCTTTCTCTTATTTTCCATAATAATTCTCCCTATTTCTCAAATCTGACACGAATGGAATTTGCATGAGCTGTCAACTGTTCAGCAGTTGCAAAATCAATGATATCCTGGGATATAGCTTCAAGAGCATCTTTTGAGTATGAAATAATGCTTGATTTTTTCATGAAATCATCAACACTCAAAGCAGAGAGGAATTTTGCTGTTCCGTTAGTCGGAAGGACATGGTTAGGTCCTGCAAAATAATCGCCTAAAGGTTCACTGCTGTATTCACCTAAGAATATTGCACCTGCATTTCTTACTTTAGTCATTGTCTCATATGGGTCTTTAGTCATGATTTCCAGATGCTCTGATGCAATTTCATTTACTGTATCAATACAGTCTTCTAATGTATCTCCAAGTAAAATATATCCGTAGTTAGATAATGACTGCTCTAAAATTTCTCTTCTTGAGAGTGATTCTAAGAATTTATCGATTTCTTTTTCAACCTCTTGTGCAAGCTCTTTGCTTGTAGTAACTAAAATTGCTGATGCAAGCGGGTCATGCTCGGCCTGTGATAATAAGTCGGCTGCAACAAAATGAGGATTTGCTGTCTCATCGGCAAGTACAAGAATTTCACTTGGTCCTGCAATTGAGTCAATGCTTACATGTCCGTATACACTTCTCTTTGCAAGTGCAACATAAATATTACCAGGACCTACAATTTTATCAACTTTAGGAATTGTTTCTGTTCCATAGGCAAGTGCTGCAATTGCCTGTGCACCGCCAACTTTATAAATTTTATCAACGCCTGCTTCGTTAGCTGCAACTAATGTTACAGGATATACTTTACCGTCTTTTCCCGGAGGTGTTGTCATAATAATATTGTCAACTCCTGCAACTTTTGCAGGTATAACATTCATAAGAACTGATGACGGATAAACTGCTCTTCCACCCGGAACATATACTCCGGCATTTTCAAGTGCAGTAACTTTCTGTCCGAGTAAAATTCCTTCTTCTGTGTCAAACCAGCTTCTCTGTTTCTGCTTTGCATGGAATTTTTCTATATTTGCTTTGGAGCGGCGGATTATACCGACAAGCTTTTCATCAACTTTAGTGTAAGCTTCTTCGATTTCTTCTTTAGTTACGAGAAGTTCATCTGATGTTAATTTAACACCGTCAAATTTTTCTGTATATTCAAGTAATGCTTCATCTTTACGGGCTTTGACATCATCAACAATTACCTGGACTTTATCAGCATATTCGCCATAATTATTAGGGCTTCTTTTTAATAAATCATTTAAAACATTCTGTTTTGATTCATTGGTAAGCTTTATGGTTTTCATTATATTACCCCTTTCAACTCTCGTATAATATTAGAAATTCTTTCATTCTGCATTTTCATACTGACCTGATTGACAACCATTCTTGCAGAAAGCGGACATACTTCTTCAAGAACTACAAGACCGTTCTCTTTAAGTGTTGAACCTGTTTCAACAATATCTACTATTACTTCTGACAAACCTACAATCGGTGCAAGCTCTATAGAACCGTTAAGTTTGATTATCTCAACAGTCTGGTGTTTTTTGTTGTGGAAATAATCTCTTGCAATATTCGGATATTTAGTTGCAACACGGATATGTTCATGGTGCTTTAAAACTTCTCTCGCAGATTCAGGACCGCATACGCACATTCTGCATTTCCCAAAACCTAAATCCATTACCTCAAATAAGCGTCTGCCTTCTTCTAATATAGTGTCCTTTCCGACAATTCCTATATCAGCAGCACCATATTCTACATATGTAGGTACATCAGGTCCTTTGGCTAAGAAAAACTTTAATTTTAAATCTTCATTGACGAAAATAAGTTTTCTTGAATCTTTATCTTTCATCTCTTCGCATGTAATTCCAATTTGTTCAAATAATTCAAGCGTCTTTTTTGCAAGACGTCCTTTTCCTAATGCAAATGTTATATATTCCATGTTTCTCCTCCAAACGGTGCTAATTCATCAGATATATCAATTGCAGATTCTTCATTTGCAATAATATCAATTATTGTTACTGTTGTTCCTTTTTCATACAGGTACAATTTGCCGGCATTACATCTTTTTGCATAATCTTTGTAATCTTTCTTTGAAAGATTTGGATTATAGCTTATAAAATCGATATATTCACCTGATTTTCTATGTATATCAGCATAAAGAATAGCATTTTTCTGTACTTCCTTAGTATATACAAGAATATTCTTTTTGTTGCCTGTTGCAATATGAATATTCTGTCGCTTTAATGCGAGAAACAATGAGTCAAGCATAAGTGAAAATCCGATAGCACCTGACTGTTTTCCGAACAGACTTAAAAGTGAGTCATAACGGCCGCCTTTTACAATGGCTTCACCTGTTCCCTTTGTAAATGCCCTGAAAATAACGCCTGTATAGTAATTGTATTTGCTAATCATTCCCAAATCAAATGAAATATATTTTTCAAGACGGTACATTTTTAAAATTTCATAAATTTCAAGAAGTCTGTCTATTGCTGCTAAAGAGCGTTTGTTTTTAGTAAGAGTCTTAGCTGTATGCAATATATCAACAGAACCGAACATCTGCGGAATC
>CAJJNI010000275.1 GCA_905193085.1 uncultured Lachnospiraceae bacterium
GGATGTAGTTGCTTAGACAAACATCTTAAGGAGAAATCACTATGGATCACTCATATTCTAACACGGAGTTTACTAATCATGTACACGGAAAGCATCTTTCTCTTGATGAACGTGGCCAAATCCAGGCGCTTCATCGAGAAGGGTTGTCTCTTCGTAAGATTGCTGAGCGTGTGGGCTGCGCCCATACTACTGTTATGTATGAACTTAGACGAGGTACTCCAGATAAAAAGCCTGGACGTGGTCGTAAGCCTATGTATTCAGCAAAGCGAGGTCATCATGCATATCTTCAGAATAGGGCTCGTTGTCGTAAACCTCTCCGTATCGAGGATCCCGAAGTAGAACCTTTTATTCAATGGATGGTGAATAAGGTTCGAAATGAAAAAATGGTCTCTTGATGTCTGCGTTGGCAATGCTAGACTTAACTCTACCTTTGAACATAGATCTATTGTTTGTATAAAGACCCTGTACAATGCACTAGCATCAGGCAATCTGCCATTGTCCATATTTGAAATTCCAAGAGTCTTATCTCATAAGAAGAAGTCTAACGGAACACCGAGAAATCGTAGGCATCTAGGTCGTAGCATTGATGAGCTTACTGAAATCGGTCACTGAGAAGCTGATACTGTAATTGGTAGAAAAAGTAAAGGCGAATCTGTAGTATTTACCCTCATTGAACGAGTAACCAACAAGTATATTGCTATCAAAATCCCTGAAAGGACTGCCGATTCAGCAGCTTATGCTATGAACCTGTTGCACGATGAATACGGAGATAAAATCTCAGAAGTATTCAAGACGATCACTGCATACAACGGCACTGAGTTTAGTGAGTTTGCGAGTTTCTAGAAATGAGCCACAAAGGTTTACTTTGCTCATCCATATAGCTCATGGGAACGCTCACGAAATGAACATCACAACGGCATGTTAAGAGAGTTCATTCCAAAGGGAGTATCCATCAACGAATACACAGATGATGAGATTCTTAGATTTGCAGATAGCATGAATGGACGCCCAAGGAGAAGCCTCGGATACCATTATCCTGATGAACTATTTGATGCATTCTTAGATCAAATTTCTTCAAGTCTTAAAATCTGTGCAACTGTTTTGTCCACGTCCTCTGTAAATGTATTTGTCATTGACTGAATGGCTATTCTGTTAGTACCGCCAATCTTTACGCCACCTATATTTATTTCTTTTGTATTTTCTCTTAGTAACATAGATGCACCTCTGTATTCATTTAACATTTCTTATAATTGTAGCACTAAAATCGCCCTGTTTCATTATACTTTATTAGGTATAACGAAACAGGGCGATTTATGTTATTTATTCATATTTATTTATATATCTTCCACTGCTGTGCTCCATTATCTTTAGCATAGAACCATAGCCATATGTTGCTTCCGTTCTTCATGCTTGCACCGCATGTATCCATTACACAATATCCCGAAGCTTGCTTAAATATTAATTTATCTGTTCCTTTTACTCTATATATATTCCATTGCTGAGCATTAGTATTATTGCTGCTCCATTGTAATATATTAGTTCTAGAATTAGTATTGCCACCGGATATATCAATTACTTTTGTCCCATTGCTTATCTTTGTTTGAATAACAAAATTACCATTTGTTAATTTTTTAATTCTAAACCTTTGAGCATTTGTTCCGTTTGATTTCCATATATGAGCATTTTGACCATCTGCATCTATTCCTGAAGAAATATCTAATCTGAAGCTTGCATCTGCAGCACTTCCCAATTGAACCCAGTCTTTTTCGCTAATCCCCAAACTTGAAATATCTGTTATCTTTTCAAGTTCCGGATTTGCTGCATCAAATGTTGTAGCAGACTCTATCTTCCAATGCTGTGCATTCAATATTCCATTAACATCCCATACACCAACATTTTGGCCTTTTCTTACGTTGCCACCGGCAATATCTAATGCTTTACCATTTACAGAATTAATAAATACATATGAACCATCTACATTTTTATAAATCTTCCAGATTTGTGCATTACTATTGTTACTTGCCCATTGATGTACATTTGCACCTCTATTTGGTGATGCACTAGATACATCAAGGGATGATTTATATCCTGATGCTGCAGTTCTTATGTAATATTCTCCATTTTCACTTGCCTTTTCTATGCGGAATTTCTCTGCATCAGCAAAATTTCTCTCCCAGATTCCAACATTAGTGCCGTTACTTTGTTTTCCGCCAGATACATCAAGTGCAAAATTATTATTATATGCAGAAATTATATTATATTCGCCCGAAGCAAAATCCTTAACCACTGTAAGGCCCTTTGCTCTTGCCTCATTTGCTGACTTGGTATTAATCAAGTTCCACATTTGTGTATTAGAGCCTTTAATATATTCCCATGTCCAAATGTTTGTGCCATTACTGACTTTTGCACCTGTAAGGTCCATAAGCTGAACTTTGCCATTGGATGCAACTGCAGGATTACCATTTTTATCAGCAACTACAAATACATATTGGTTCTTGTCATTCTTCATGGCTATAAAATATGTACCATTTTGATTTCTGTCGCTGTATTGCTTTATATTGGTTCCTAATGCCACCTTACCTGAATCAACTTCCAAAGCTGATGTACCGTCAGTTACGTCGGTTTTAATCTGATATGTGCCATTGCTTTGAGGCTCAAAATAGAATTTCTGAGCTGCAGTTCCATTATTGCTCCAAAGATGTACATTTGCATTGTTCTCTTGACTTGCTCCCGCTATATCTACAAAACCATCTTTTCTTGCAGCTGTTTCAATGTTGTAGTAATCTGTAGCTTTTAAGTCATTTACCTTTTTAAATCCAGCATTTTCTAATTCTGTTAGGGCTGTATTACTTGGAGATTCTGGTGCGAGCACAGGATAAAGGATTACAGAACTTATCACCTTATCATTCTTAAAATCCCACACTGAATCGTCAGCTCCGTTTCTCCACTCAGTTACAGTATAACCTTGTATATCTATCTTTGGTATCATATCTATGGGAATTGTTCCATCCGGAAGTACCATAATTGTTCCATACAATGTATGATTTCCATCTGCAATGTAGCCTTTCTCTGCAAAATCAACTGTAAGC
>CAJJNI010000276.1 GCA_905193085.1 uncultured Lachnospiraceae bacterium
CGAGAATTAAAACCCATGCCGAAATCAACGATGAAGGTTATCAGAAATTAAATGTCGAAATGTATGGTGGTGCAATTTTAAATACATGGCTCGACAGACCGTTATCAATTGCCGGAAGAGTAGCAGTTAGAAGTGATGATGTATTTAAGCCGCAAATGAAGTTTGTTGATTTTAAAAATCCTGTAGTTACAATTCCTAATGTTGCAATCCATATCAACAGAGATTTGAATAAAGGAGTAGAACTTAACAAACAGACAGATATGCTTCCTGTAGCCGGCATGGATATCAAGAAAGAGCATAAAGAATTTCTTCTTGATGCACTTGCAAAAAAATTAGATGTTAAGAAAGAAGATATTCTTGATTATGAACTTTGTGTTTACAATACAGATGAGCCACAGCAGCTTGGATTTAATAAGGAATTTATTTCAGCTCCACGACTTGACAACCTTGTGTCTACCTATGCCGCAGTAGAAGGAATTATTTCAAATGAGCGGAAAAGCGGAATCAATATGATTGCCTTATTTGACCATGAAGAAATAGGAAGCCGTACAAAACAGGGCGCAGCTTCACAGCTTTTATCACACATCATAGAAAAAATCTGTCTGTGTTATGGACAGGACAATATGCAGTTTGTAGAAACTGTTGCAGACAGCATGATGCTTTCTCTTGATGTTTCACACGGACTTCACCCAAACAAAATAGAAAAGTACGACCTTACAAACAAGCCGGTTCTTGGCGGCGGAATATGCATAAAAGAAGCATGTTCACAAAGTTATGCAACAGACAGTGAGGCAATTGCAATAGTTCAGCAGATTTGCGACAAAGAAAAGATTGCCTACCAAAAGAGTGTAAACCGTTCAGACGGAACAGGCGGAAGTACACTTGGTGCCATTGCCGGAACAATGCTTCCTATGCAGATTGTCGATTTAGGTATCCCGCTTCTTGCAATGCATTCTGCAAGAGAGCTTATGGGACAGGCAGACCAGGATGCTACACAGAAGCTTGTGGATAAATTCTTTTCACTGTAATATATTTAATAATGGTGAAAATAATAATTAGTTAAATATTTTACTTAAATATTTGAATTATTTTATTTGACAAAAATAGAAAATTAAATTATAATAAACTAAGCATAAAGAAATGACTAAAACTTAGTTATTATAATGAGGGGGGATAATTTTGCTAGGAAAATTAGAATTAGTATTAGAAACAGAAGATAAAAGAAAATTCTCATATAATAAAGCAGTTAATTTGCAGAGCATATTAATGTCAGAAATAGATGCTGATTATGCTCAGAAAATGCATGTATCACAGCTGCATCCATATTCTCAGAATATCATTAATATCAATGAAAATAATGTTTGGACAATCAATACATTAGACATCGAATCTGAAAACAATATTATCGAAACTCTGTGTCAGGAAAAATTTCACAAATTTAAGTTAGAAAATGACAATACAGATGTTACTGTTAAAGAAAAGAAAGTAACTCTGATTTCAAAAGAAGACTTTATAGACAAGTATTATTTAAATGATTCAGAACGATATTTTAATATTTGTTTTGAAACACCTGCTGCATTTAAGAGTCAGAACAGGTATATTTTTTATCCGGATATGTTACTGATTTATCAAAGCATAATGAATAAATTTGATGCAGTACCCGGAAAAATGAAAATTAAAAGTGATGAAGTGCTTGAACAATTAATTGATAACAGTTATATAACTAAATATCAGCTTCGAAGTTTAAATTATAATATAGGAAAAAGCAGGATTTCAGCATTTGTTGGAAATATAACAGTAAAAGTAAATGGTCCTCAGCCTATGGTTAATTTGGTTAATATGATATTTCATTATGGGGAATATTGCGGCGTCGGAATAAAGACGGGAATGGGAATGGGGAGAATCAAATTGAGAGAAATGGGAGGTTACAATGAAAGACGAACAGATTAAGCTCGTAATCGGTGCATTACTTCATGATATAGGTAAGGTAATTTATCGTCAGGGAGACAAAAGACGTCATAGTTTAAGTGGTTATGAGTATTTAAAAGAATCAGCACACATTACGGATAACGATATATTAGAATCCGTTAAATTCCATCATGGGAAAGAACTGATGAATGCATCTATTGCAGATAATTCATTTGCATATATTACATATATAGCAGATAACATAGCATCAGCGGCCGACAGAAGAAAAAAAGATGACAGTGAAATAGGATTTGATATAAATGTTCCGCTCGAATCAGTATTTAACATACTCAATGGCAATAATAAGAAATATCATTATAAAAAAGATATACTTAATACCGAAAGTATTAATTTCCCCACAGATGAAGAAGAAAAATTTGATGAATATTTTTATAAAAAAATAAAAGAAAATATTACAGATAATTTGTCAGGAATTTATTATTCAGACGAGTACATTAATTCACTTTTACAGATTCTTGAAGCAAATTTAACATATATTCCATCTTCTACTGCTGTAGATGAACTTGCAGATATATCTTTATATGACCATTTGAAGATAACTGCAGCTATTAGTTCATGTATATATGAATATCTTTGTGAAAATCAAATAGAAAATTACAGACAGGAATTGTTCGAAAACAGTAAAGAGTTTTATGAAAAAAAAGTATTTTTGATGTATTCAATTGATATTTCCGGAATTCAGAAATTTATTTATACAATTCACAGTGAAGGTGCATTGAAGATGCTTCGTGCCCGTTCATTTTATCTTGAAATAATGATGGAATCAGTTATTGATAATTTGTCAGAGCGTCTGGGATTATCAAGAGCAAATCTTATTTATTCAGGTGGAGGCCACTGTTACATACTTTTATCAAATACTGAAAAAACAAAAAGTATTTTGGAAGAATTTGAAAAAGAGTTGAATCTCTGGCTTTTACATAATTTTGATATTTCATTATATGTTGCAGGTGGTTATAGCGAGTGCAGTGCCCAGGATTTGAAAAATAATCCTTCAGGCAGTTATAAAGAAATATATAGAAATTTAAATAATATGATTTCCAGGAAAAAGGCAAAAAGATATGGTAAGCAGGAACTGTTATAT
>CAJJNI010000277.1 GCA_905193085.1 uncultured Lachnospiraceae bacterium
CAAAATGCAAATTAAAATAAATAACCTGTAATTCAAAATGTAAATTAAAATAAATAACATGTAATTTAAAATGTAAATTAAAATAAATAACATGTAATTTAAAAAATAAATTAAAGTAACTTCTAGTGCCGAAAGTAAATTAAAATAAAGTATAATGCAAAAAGTAAAAAATGTCGATAAATAAAATAGTTATTAAGAAATTTATTTATTGAAGAATATAAGCAAATATAAGAAAATATAAGAAAGAAGGTTTAATAATGCAGATTAATCATAATATTTCAGCCGTAATTGCTAATAATCAGTTAAGAAAATCAGAGGATAGAATGACAAATTCCGTTCAGAGACTTTCTTCAGGATTAAAAATAAATCGTGCTTCTGATGACCCTTCAGGTATGGCAATTTCTCAGAAAATGAGAACTCAGATTCGTGGTCTTGACAGGTCTAATGATAATGCCAATGATGGAATTTCTGTATTGCAGACTGCAGAAGGTGCATTAACAGAAGTCCAGTCAATGCTTCAGAGAATGAGAGAGCTTTCAGTGCAGTCAGCCAATGGCGTATATACAGTAGATGACCGTAAAGCAATTCAGAATGAGATAGATTCACTTTCAGAAGAAATAAATCGTATTTCAGATGATACACAGTTTAATAACATCTGTCTTTTAGATGGAAGTATAGACAAGCGTGGCTATAGTGATATGGACGGTGTTTCAGTTATAACATTTTCGAGTGTTGTAGAGCCGGCAGAATATACAATGAGAATAACAGAAGTGGCAAAGAAAGCTCAGGTTAGCGGAACATTAGGTTTTACTACAGTTACTGCTGATATGGCCGGAACAATCAGTGTAAATGGTGTAGGTGTTTCGATTGATGAGGGCGATACATCCGATGAAGTGTACAAGAAAATTCGCGATGCTGCAGAGACAGTTGGTGTAAATGTCACAAAAGAAGGAATGGATACAATTAATTTTGAGACTATAGAATATGGCAGTGACAGAACTGTTAAATTACAGTGGGATAATCCTGCTTTGGGAAATGCTTTTGGATTTACTTCAACAGCAAATACTAATAATATTAATACTACAGCAACTTCATACGAAGTAATAGGTGAAGATACACAGATAACACTTACCGGTAATTTAAGAAATGCTATTTATTCTTCCGATGGCTCTAAAGTAACTATAACTGATGCAGGTGGATTTTCTATCGAGCTTGATGTAGACCCGGAACAGGCAACATTAAATCAGACAGTAAATCTCGATATTATGGATATAGGTGCCATGGTTCTTCAGATTGGTGCTAATGAAGGAGAAACTATGGATTTAAAAATTCAGGCAGTTAATACATATACATTGGATATAGATTATGTAAATGTATTAAGTCAGTCTACCAGTGAAGAAGCGATTGATTTATTTGATGCTGCAATTGAAAAGGTGTCTTCAGTGCGTTCTTCTATTGGTGCTTACCAGAACAGACTTGAACATACAATATCAAATTTAGATACTTCACAGTTAAATATGGAAAATGCATTATCCAGAATAGAAGATGTGGATATGGCAGAAGAAATGACAGAATACACAGCTTCATCAGTATTACAACAGGCAGGAACATCAGTTCTTGCACAGGCTAATGAACTGCCTCAGACAGTGCTGCAGCTTTTGAACTAATATTATAAATATATACATAATAGTCAAGTGGACATTGGTAATATGCTATACCACTTGGCTATATTAGTAATACCTGTATAAAATTTAAGTAATGTTATTGATAAATTGCAAAATTAAAATGTTAAATAGTTTTATTATGTTATAAATAACATTATTGAGTGTTATTTATAAATTTGTGAAATAAAATGGGGATATAATTATGAAGAAGGAATTAATACAGGAATATACTGCAAGAATTTCGCAGTGTAACCGTAGCAGCCTTATTGTTATTGTGTATGAAATAATTTTGGAATACATAAAAGATGCTTACAATGCATATGAACAATCTGATAAAAAAGAATTTGTCAAATGTCTTAATAATGCGCGTAATTTTCTTGGCGAGCTTATACATTCACTTGATATGAAATATGAAATATCAGGTCAGCTGTTTCCTTTGTATTTATTTTGGAACAGGCAAATGTCAGATGCTATTGTAAAATATTCAGTAGAGCCTTTGAATGGTTTACAGGAAATGCTGACAAAACTTCGTAATTCATTTGAACAGGTTAGTAAGACAGACAAATCATCTCCACTCATGAAAAATACACAGAAAGTGTATGCCGGTATTACATATGGAAGAGGCGAATTATCAGAAATGGCTGATATAGATATAAACAGGGGGTTTCAGGCTTAATTTACAGTATTAATAGGCGGCTAAATATTATTGGCAGATATATTGATAAATTTAGCTTTATTACTAAATATCTGTGCAAATAGGAAATAACAAATAATATTGTTTATATCAAACAGATGTAAAAGTAATAGGATTAACTGTCTGATATTTGCATAATATAAAAGTAATAGGATTAACTGCCTGATATTTGCATAAATATAAAACAGAATAATATTGTATGAAAAAGAGAGATGATAAAGAGCATTATCACTACAAACAGGTAATTTTTAGTTACCTGTTTGCATGGTGTGGAAAGTTCAATTAGACATCTCTATTTTTTTTACACAATTAAGTAAAAATTTATATCTTTTTTGAGCAGCATTTAGTTCATAAATACAGCAGTCTATTAAATCAGGATCAACAGCATTCTCAAAATTTGAATAAATTATATCAATAGCAGACTTAGTCTTTGCCAAATCATCTACTAATTGTATATAATAAGGGTGGGAGAAAATTTCTGTTTTTTTGTCAGTATTTTTATTCTGAATAAGAGATATTGGAAAAATCATAAGCAGACTCCTTTTAAAATTGATATTTATATTATAGTCCATTATTTTCCTGTTTATTCAAAAAATGAGCTATAAAAATAAAATTAAAATATATCAAATAATATGGAGATAAAAAATTAAAAAGTGGTGAGATGAATCAAAAAATCAAACGATGTATATATATA